>NZ_CP045503.2:4962500-5262500 GCF_007004545.3 Shewanella eurypsychrophilus
TTGCTTCTTTGAATTTACTTTCTCGAAAGAAAGTAGAAACCAAAGTTGCTATGGTCACTCAGTAGTTCATTGAGTAAATTTTTGATTGCCTACATTCCTAAGAACAGAAGGCAATTTCGAATAACTCAACACCTGTGAGTGCCCACACAGATTTCTTGTTTTGAATTGTTAAAGAGCTTGGCACACTCATATAAAAGATATTTAAAAGCTTTTATACTGCACCGCCGTTGACGCTAGGTCGTAGGCTTTTACTGACTAACTAAGACGTTTCGTCTTGGCTAGGGAGGCGTATTCTACACGCTCCGTGGTTGGCGTCAAGCGCTTATTTTAAGAAGCTTTTCAAGTGGTGATTTCTTAAACACTAGGTGTAAAGTAATCAAAACTGAATCCCTTAAAGCGGTTGCCACCTGAATCAAATCCCCTAAGAGTTTTGACTCTCTAACATGACTGCAAGTCCCGTACTATCTAGCTTAACGACTATTATAATCTCTAAGCATTAGTCTAGTTGGCCTGCTGTGCCGTGTCAGTGGATGCGCATTATAGGGATGTCAGCCCAGAGCACAAGCGCTAATTGCTGAAAAATGGAGGTTTTCAGCAAATAATCACTTAAGTACAGCTTACGCACCATTTGCACACAGAGTTACCCACAAGCATCAGTGATAAGACACCATTTATACTCTTTTAGCCTTGATAAACATATGTGACTTGAGCTCTTCCAGCACCCTATGAATAAGCAAAAACCGACTGGCAACTAAAACAAACCATGTCCAAGACCGGGGAATAAGCAGAAACATAGTGAGTTTCATGAAGTAATAGCTGACGAACTGGAGTGAAAACTAAAGTTAAAACCAAAGCCATAAACTACAATCGAGCTAAATCATTCTAGCGTAACTATCTAGACAGAAGGTTTTTCGTAGAAATGTAAGATCAACATCTAGTGAACTCATAATAGGAAGCAGACAAAACAGATATGGCACCTGTCATGGCCAGCTTCGAATATAAGTAGAAATAAGAGAAAAACTATATTCCCTGACCGCCTTGGCCCCTCATTTGCTCCATGCCACTGGGGCATTGGTTAATCCAAAACATCAGATGGCGGAAATGTAGTCTTTAGTTAAAGAAGGCACACGACTATATGGATATAGGAGGTACGAGGCCAAAGAAGGACGAAGGTAGAAAAATGCAGGAGGTATTATCGAGAGTAACGCAGGAGCAGTTACCGAGGAGCATTTATAGACCGACTCTTTATAAAGCAAAGTAGGCATTGCACGTACGTGCTTAAGTGGATAGGTCACCTGCCTACATTGAAGTTGGAGAATTTGTTTTGTAGTCTGCAACCAAAGCGCCTTCCAATGACATAGCTTTGAATGGACATGATACTTGCCGAAGGCCGAACACATGGGGGCGGAGAAGTCGCGCTTCGGATGCGAAGCATTCAGCTGCTTTGTAGCGAGAGGCGACGTAGTCGTCGAACTGAGGGGGCCACACTGCGTTAGCAGCTTTGGACTGCATGTGAAGTAGCTCCTTCGCGGAGCGTATATACGAAAAAAGCCCTAGCATTTTCTGCTAGGGCTTTTTCGTATATTAGGCGCCTGGAAATGACCTACTCTCACATGGGGAGACCCCACACTACCATCGGCGCAATTGCGTTTCACTTCTGAGTTCGGGATGGGATCAGGTGGGGCCACAATGCTATGGTTTCCAGACTAATTTGGCAAAATTTCGAAAGCTGGCTATTCAGATGCATTAACGCTTCTAAATCGCAAAATAATTGGTCTAACTTAAATCAAATACGTATTCTTTTGTGCTTATGAAGTAACACACACACTAACTACACAAACCCATCTGGGTTGTATGGTTAAGCCTCACGAGTCATTAGTACAGGTTAGCTCAACGCCTCACAACGCTTACACACCCTGCCTATCAACGTCCTAGTCTCGAACGGCTCTTTAGAGGAATTAAATTCCTAGGGATGACTCATCTTAGGACTCGCTTCCCGCTTAGATGCTTTCAGCGGTTATCGATTCCGAACGTAGCTACCGGGCAATGCTATTGGCATAACAACCCGAACACCAGCGGTTCGTCCACTCCGGTCCTCTCGTACTAGGAGCAGCTTCCTTCAATCATCCAACGCCCACGGCAGATAGGGACCGAACTGTCTCACGACGTTCTGAACCCAGCTCGCGTACCACTTTAAATGGCGAACAGCCATACCCTTGGGACCGACTTCAGCCCCAGGATGTGATGAGCCGACATCGAGGTGCCAAACACCGCCGTCGATATGAACTCTTGGGCGGTATCAGCCTGTTATCCCCGGCGTACCTTTTATCCGTTGAGCGATGGCCCTTCCATTCAGAACCACCGGATCACTATGACCTACTTTCGTACCTGCTCGACGTGTATGTCTCGCAGTTAAGCTGGCTTATGCCATTGCACTAACCGTACGATGTCCGACCGTACTTAGCCAACCTTCGTGCTCCTCCGTTACTCTTTGGGAGGAGACCGCCCCAGTCAAACTACCCACCAGGCACTGTCCTCAACCCCGATTCAGGGGCCAGAGTTAGAACATCAAAACTACAAGGGTGGTATTTCAAGGTTGACTCCACAAAAACTAGCGTCTCTGCTTCAAAGTCTCCCACCTATCCTACACATGTAGGTTCAATGTTCAGTGCCAAGCTATAGTAAAGGTGCACGGGGTCTTTCCGTCTAGCCGCGGGTATACGGCATCTTCACCGCAATTTCAACTTCACTGAGTCTCGGCTGGAGACAGCGTGGCCGTCATTACGCCATTCGTGCAGGTCGGAACTTACCCGACAAGGAATTTCGCTACCTTAGGACCGTTATAGTTACGGCCGCCGTTTACCGGGGCTTCGATCATGAGCTTCTCCGAAGATAACCCAATCAATTAACCTTCCGGCACCGGGCAGGCGTCATACCGTATACTTCCTCTTGCGAGTTTGCACAGTACTGTGTTTTTGATAAACAGTTGCAGCCACCTGGTATCTGCGACTGCCAGCAGCTTAAGGAGCAAGTCCCATCACCGCCGGCAGCGTACCTTCTCCCGAAGTTACGGTACCATTTTGCCTAGTTCCTTCAGCCGAGTTCTCTCAAGCGCCTTGGTATTCTCTACCCAACCACCTGTGTCGGTTTGGGGTACGATTCCTACTAACCTGAAGCTTAGAAGATTTTCCTGGAAGCATGGCATCAACTACTTCATCCCCTTGGGGACTCGTCATCAACTCTCAGCTTTGCAATTTAATGCGTTCACCCGGATTTGCCTAAGTGAACAGCCTACAGCCTTAAACGCGGACAACCAACGCCGCGCTAGCCTAGCCTTCTCCGTCTCTCCATCGCAGTTAGTAGAAGTACGGGAATATTAACCCGTTTCCCATCGATTACGCCTTTCGGCCTCACCTTAGGGGTCGACTTACCCTGCCCTGATTAACATTGGACAGGAAACCTTGGTCTTTCGGCGAGGGAGTTTTTCACTCCCTTTATCGTTACTCATGTCAGCATTCGCACTTCTGATACCTCCAGCGTGGGTTACCCCTTCGCCTTCAACGGCTTACAGAACGCTCCTCTACCGCTTGCTAGTAAACTAGCAAACCCATAGCTTCGGTGTATTGCTTAGCCCCGTTAAATCTTCCGCGCAGGCCGACTCGACTAGTGAGCTATTACGCTTTCTTTAAATGATGGCTGCTTCTAAGCCAACATCCTAGCTGTCTAAGCCTTCCCACATCGTTTCCCACTTAGCAATAACTTTGGGACCTTAGCTGATGGTCTGGGTTGTTTCCCTTTTCACGACGGACGTTAGCACCCGCCGTGTGTCTCCCGTATAGTACTCATTGGTATTCGGAGTTTGCAAAGGGTTGGTAAGTCGGGATGACCCCCTAGCCTTAACAGTGCTCTACCCCCAATGGTATTCGTACGAGGCGCTACCTAAATAGCTTTCGAGGAGAACCAGATATCTCCGAGTTTGATTGGCCTTTCACCCCCAGCCACAAGTCATCACCGCATTTTTCAACATACGTGTGTTCGGTCCTCCAGTTGATGTTACTCAACCTTCAACCTGCCCATGGCTAGATCACTCGGTTTCGGGTCTACACCTTGCAACTAAACGCGCAGTTAACACTCGGTTTCCCTACGGCTCCGCTATTCGCTTAACCTTGCTACAAAATGTAAGTCGCTGACCCATTATACAAAAGGTACGCAGTCACGGTCTCAAGGACCGCTCCCACTGCTTGTACGTATACGGTTTCAGGTTCTATTTCACTCCCCTCACAGGGGTTCTTTTCGCCTTTCCCTCACGGTACTGGTTCACTATCGGTCAGTCAGGAGTATTTAGCCTTGGAGGATGGTCCCCCCATGTTCAGACAAGATGTCACGTGTCCCGTCCTACTCGTTTTCATCTATAGTTAGTTTTCATGTACGGGGCTATCACCCTGTGCCGCTGAGCTTTCCAACTCATTCCACTAACACCCTATAGACTTAAGGGCTAATCCCCGTTCGCTCGCCGCTACTAGGGGAATCTCGGTTGATTTCTTTTCCTCCGGGTACTTAGATGTTTCAGTTCCCCGGGTTTGCCTCACATACCTATGTATTCAGTATGTGATACTCACTTATGTGAGTGGGTTTCCCCATTCGGATATCGTTAGCTCAAATGCTTGTTACTAGCTCGCCAACGCTTTTCGCAAGTTACTACGTCCTTCATCGCCTCTGACTGCCAAGGCATCCACCGTATACGCTTAGTCACTTAACCATACAACCCACATAGGACTGTATCGCAACTAATGGTGTTTACTTTCGCCAAAAGAATACTCTTGAAGTACATTGCTGCACTTCGGCACTTGATTTAAGTGTTTGAGAACTCAATTATTTTATATTTCGCGCTAATGCTATAAACCACTGCAATTACCGAATCTTACGAATCAGCTTTCACAATAGTCCCTTTCACATTAACACTATCAGCTTTCCAAATTTTTAAAGAACAAACATCACCGTAAAGGCATGTTTCTCGCTCTAACAAGAACAAGTTATCTGTGTGAACACTCAGCAAATATTGAGTTAGTCGTATAGGTAAGGAGGTGATCCAGCCCCAGGTTCCCCTAGGGCTACCTTGTTACGACTTCACCCCAGTCATGAACCACACCGTGGTAAACGCCCTCCCCGAAGGGTTAAGCTATCTACTTCTGGTGCAGCCCACTCCCATGGTGTGACGGGCGGTGTGTACAAGGCCCGGGAACGTATTCACCGTAGCATTCTGATCTACGATTACTAGCGATTCCGACTTCACGGAGTCGAGTTGCAGACTCCGATCCGGACTACGACCGGCTTTGTGGGATTAGCTTGACCTCGCGGCTTTGCGACCCTCTGTACCGACCATTGTAGCACGTGTGTAGCCCTACTCGTAAGGGCCATGATGACTTGACGTCGTCCCCACCTTCCTCCGGTTTATCACCGGCAGTCTCCCTAAAGTTCCCACCATTACGTGCTGGCAAATAAGGATAAGGGTTGCGCTCGTTGCGGGACTTAACCCAACATTTCACAACACGAGCTGACGACAGCCATGCAGCACCTGTCTCACAGTTCCCGAAGGCACCAAGCTATCTCTAGCGAGTTCTGTGGATGTCAAGAGTAGGTAAGGTTCTTCGCGTTGCATCGAATTAAACCACATGCTCCACCGCTTGTGCGGGCCCCCGTCAATTCATTTGAGTTTTAACCTTGCGGCCGTACTCCCCAGGCGGTCTACTTAATGCGTTAGCTTGGGAGCCCAGTAACTAAGTTACCAAACTCCGAGTAGACATCGTTTACGGCGTGGACTACCAGGGTATCTAATCCTGTTTGCTCCCCACGCTTTCGTACCTGAGCGTCAGTCTTTGTCCAGGGGGCCGCCTTCGCCACCGGTATTCCTTCAGATCTCTACGCATTTCACCGCTACACCTGAAATTCTACCCCCCTCTACAAGACTCTAGTTTGCCAGTTCAAAATGCAATTCCCAGGTTGAGCCCGGGGCTTTCACATCTTGCTTAACAAACCGCCTGCGTACGCTTTACGCCCAGTAATTCCGATTAACGCTTGCACCCCTCGTATTACCGCGGCTGCTGGCACGAAGTTAGCCGGTGCTTCTTCTGCGAGTAACGTCACAGCTATAGTTTATTAAACTACAACCTTTCCTCCTCGCTGAAAGTGCTTTACAACCCGAAGGCCTTCTTCACACACGCGGCATGGCTGCATCAGGCTTTCGCCCATTGTGCAATATTCCCCACTGCTGCCTCCCGTAGGAGTCTGGGCCGTGTCTCAGTCCCAGTGTGGCTGATCATCCTCTCAGAACAGCTAGGGATCGTCGCCTAGGTGAGCTATTACCTCACCTACTAGCTAATCCCACCTAGACTCATCTAATCGCGAAAGGCCCGAAGGTCCCCTCCTTTCCCCCGTAGGGCGTATGCGGTATTAGCAGTCGTTTCCAACTGTTATCCCCCACGACTAGGCAGATATCTAGGCATTACTCACCCGTCCGCCGCTCGACAGCGAAAGTAGCAAGCTACCTTCCTGTTTCCGCTCGACTTGCATGTGTTAGGCCTGCCGCCAGCGTTCAATCTGAGCCATGATCAAACTCTTCAATTAAAGTTTTTTGTTCTCACCCGATTAAGGATGAAGAACGGCTCAACGAATTATACTGTTTCATCAATCCGAAGATTAATGAAGTTTACATATTGCTATGGTCACTCAGTAGTTCATTGAGTAAATTTTTGATTGCCTACATTCCGAAGAACAGAAGGCAATTTCGAATAACTCAACACCTGTGAGTGCCCACACAGATTTCTTGTTTTGAATTGTTAAAGAGCTTGGTACTTGATAGTACCGCCGTTGACGCTAGGTCGTAGGCTTTTACTGACTAGCTAAGACGTTTCGTCTTGGCTAGGGAGGCGTATTCTACACTCTCCGTGCTTGGCGTCAAGGGCTTTTAAAAATTTAATTCTTATCGTTTAAAACGAAGGAAAAAACTAAGCTAACTTGTTGCCCTAACTCGACCCTTTCTTACTATAAGTCTTATTTAACTTAGTACTTAGTAAGACTGGTTTGCCGTGTCAGTGGATGCGCATTATAGGGATGTCAGCCCAGAGCGCAAGCGCTTTTCAGCGAAAAAATGATCTTTTTGAGGATCTATACTTTAGCCACACAATACCCACCAGTTACCCCCAGACTTACCCACAAAACAGTATTAATTGTTCATTTCTAGAACATCCCATGCTCATTTTCACTTAGCAATCTACCTATTAAAGAGTGTGCGCTAATACTAACATCCTTCATTTAGCGCAAAGCATTAGATAGAGCCATATTAAATCCCGTGTTTACCCTTTCAATTCTTACTATTAGTAAGAGCATTGATGTCATGTATCCATGATTACTTCAATATTCCTAAATAGAAGCAGATATTCCACTTCATATTTCTACAGGAATACTCAAGAATAGACTCTATTGCCGGCAAGCAAGTCCATTAATGCAAAATTGGAATTTTGTATTTACATTTTATAGCACTCACAAGGATCAGAGCATGACTTTAGGGCAGCAGTTAAAACAATTCAGAGTAGACAGAGGATTTAGCCAGCCAGAGCTGGCAGAGCTAGCCAGAGCTGGCAGAGCTAGCCGGTATTGAGCAATCCTACTTATCAAAACTAGAAAACGACAAGTCCGTTCCATCTAATGATATCTTTCGCGCTTTATTAAAGGCCTTAGCTATTACAGTAGAAGAATTCATTCTTCGTTTCGATGTAAGGAAAGACAGATCGCAGCTTACTCAGATCCCAGACATTGAGTTAAAGTTGGCACAACAAGAACAAGTACTCATTCATAATCTACGTCGTTACCTTTATATAGCAAGTCTATTAATTATTCTGGGCATCACGCTTTTCTACACTGGTTACAGTAAGCAGCTATTCGATGAAACACGTTACCAATATAAGTCACCAGGCATCATTTTACCTGGCGAGCCAACTGACATCTTTCATTCTTGGAGAAACATGATTAATAGCGACTCCAGAGAAGGTAGAGCAGCGATCAATATTAAGCGAGTTGAGATGGCGAAACGCCGCAATGAAGTGATACTGCTAACCGATGAGAATCACGGCCAATACTTTATCGATGAAACAGCAATGGGTAAGAGGCAATACCACCTAGACAAAAAAGAATCGCTACCTAGAGCTATTAATGCTTGGCTACAGATATTTGGGATTCTATTGCTTTGTACTGGAATTATGGGCTTTGTGTTAGAAAGGCGCCTTAATAAGAAATAGACTAAGCTAGAGGTGAGCATGCTTTCAGGCTGTAGATCTGCTCGCCTTCTACAGCCTTGATGCTCAGGTTTTACTACATCAGGTTTAGCGATAAAAGTTAAGGCTTAAAAACGCCAATCACATCTCCACCCGCTTTCTGTGCGACTTTGTCTTCTGTTTGCTGTTCGCGGTAATCACATTCAACACACTCAACGGTTTCTATGCCCTGTTCCATAAATAGTACTATGCTATCGCTAGCCTTACATTTAGGGCACTTAGCTCCAGCAACAAAACGCTTCTTCAATCTAACTTTAGCCACTTTTATTAACCTGCTACTTTATAACTTACGATGGGATGAGTTTCCAGCTAAAGCCTATTTTGCCACATTCTGATTCAATTGACCCAATTATCACGGAATATGACTTTGCTTCTACACTATCACTAGCTTCTGCGATATCATCTGTCGCAATATTATCCAGAACCTCATCAGATCATAATTCATGATATCCATCTCTCAAGCTCAACTGATCCGCGGCACTAAAACGCTTTTGGATGAAACCTCGTTAACCATCTACCCTGGCCATAAGGTGGGTTTGGTGGGTGCAAATGGCACTGGTAAGTCTTCTTTGTTAGCCCTCATTCTAGATAAAATCAGTTTAGATAAAGGCGATATCTCACTGCCCAGTGGCTGGCAAATCGCAACCGTTGCTCAGGAAACTCCTGCGCTGGACGTCTCTGCGCTAGATTACGTTATCGATGGTGACTTTGAATTTAGAGAGCTTGAAGTCAAGTTAGCTCAAGCTCAACAAGATGACAATGGTAATGAGATAGCCCTTCTTCATGGAAAAATTGATGCCATAGGCGGATATGCGATTAAGGCAAAAGCTGGTGCGCTGTTAGCCGGCTTAGGATTCAGTGAAGCAGATCAAAGCAATTCGGTTAAAAGCTTTTCGGGTGGTTGGCGCATGCGTCTCAACTTAGCTCAAGCTCTTTTATGTCGCTCTGATCTACTTTTGCTCGATGAACCCACTAACCACCTCGATTTAGATACCATGTATTGGCTTGAAGGTTGGATAAAGGCCTATCAAGGTACGCTGATATTAATCAGCCATGATAGAGATTTTATCGATGGAATTGTCGATGAAATTATCCATGTTGAGCACCAAAAGCTGAATTACTATAAAGGTAACTACACTGCCTTTGAACGCATTCGTGCCGAGCGAATGGCTCAACAGCAAGTCGCCTTTGAGCGTCAACAAAAAGAACGTGCTCATATGCAGTCTTTCGTCGACCGCTTTCGTTACAAAGCCAGTAAAGCTAAACAAGCACAAAGCCGCCTGAAAGCTTTAGAAAGAATGGCTGAGTTATTGCCTTCTCAGGCAGATAGCCCATTTCACATGGCATTTCGTGAACCAGAAAGTTTACCTAACCCCCTCGTCACTATGGAGAAAGTTTCAGTTGGTTATGGCGATAAGGAAATCTTGAAAAGTGTCCAACTGAATTTAGTTCCCGGTGCTCGCATAGGGCTTCTTGGTCGAAATGGCGCAGGTAAGTCAACGCTAATTAAGCTTTTATCAGAAGAGCTTGCGCCAATGAAGGGCAAGTATGAAACAAATCCTGGTCTAAATATCGGTTATTTTGCTCAGCATCAGCTAGAGAGCTTACGTTTAGATGATTCTCCTTTGCAGCATCTAACCCGACTCGCTCCCAGCCATCGCGAACAAGAACTGAGAAACTTTCTTGGTGGCTATGGGTTTAATGGTGATATGGTGCTTTCCCCTGTGCGTCCATTCTCTGGCGGTGAAAAAGCACGCTTAGTATTGGCATTATTAGTATGGCAAAGACCTAACTTACTACTCCTTGATGAACCAACAAACCACCTTGATTTAGAGATGCGCCATGCCTTAACAATGGCACTGCAGACGTTTGAAGGGGCAATGATTATCGTCTCTCACGATCGTCACTTATTAAGACTCAGTTGTAGCGATTACTATTTAGTAGACCAAGGGCAAGTAGTCAGTTTCAATGGCGACCTTGATGATTACCATCAATGGTTACTCGATGCAGCTAAAGCCGCCAATAAAGCTATAGCCAGTACCGAAGTAAAACCGGCTCAAGATAAGAAACAACAAAAACGTCTAGAGGCAGAACTAAGACAAAAGCTATCTCCAATGCGTAAAGTTCAGCTTAAACTTGAAAAAGTGCAACAACAAGCCAACGATCGCCTCAGTGAAATTGAGACTCTGCTGGCCGATATGAGCTTGTATGACGCAGAGAACAAGGCTAAATTAACTCAAGTGCTCGCAGAAAGAACTACGCTCACCCAGGAGTTGGAAGAAAGTGAAATGGAGTGGCTTGAGGTACAGGAAAATATTGAAGTCATTGAACTTCAGGTCCGTTCTGAACTCTAGATATTGACCAGAGTTAATTATTAGCTAGCTAAGTTATATCCAAGGAAGCGACATGACATTTGTAAATCATTTTGATATTTCATTGTGGCAAGCGTGCGATAGCTACTACCACCAGCACCAAGCTTTATACTTATCCCTACAGGATGATTATCAAATCAATGTTAATTTACTCATGCTCGCTACTTGGTTAGACAAACAGGACTATTTGCTAAGCCAGCAAGATTGGATGCAACTTCAGGATGAAACTCATCTATGGGAAGAGCGAGTATTACTTCCATACCGTAAGCTGCGTAAGCTAAGTAAAAACAGTCTAGCTATTGAAGAGTACCAGCAGATGCTGGATGTTGAATTAATGCTAGAACGTAAGTCTCAGGGCTTAATCCTACATAAACTTAAGCAGCTATCACATTTCGGAGAGTCGTCAAACTTGGCCACTTACCTTGGCCTGTTCAATTTAAACAGAACTGACTACCCATCTCTTGAAAGCTAGCTTTATAGCGGGTTTAACCGTTAAACCCGCCCTCTTACAGCATAATTGCCATTTCTCAAGTTGCTAACCTCTGGGCTAACAAGGTCGCATTTCGTGCTGTCATGCCATAAATAGAGAGTTGAGGGTTAGCCCCTAAGCTAGTAGGAAAAACAGAACCATCCATTACCGACAAATTGTCATAATAGTGAGAACTGCCTTCACTATTGACCATCGACACCTTAAGATCTTCACCAAGAGGGCAGCCCCCCATAACATGCGCTGATGCAACCACGGTTTTTAACGCGCCGAGATCTAGCTGTTCGATGCCCGATTTAGCTTGTTGCCAGCTACTGAAATATGGTGCACCTTCAGTAATAGGTAGCACTTGTTTAGCACCTGCTGCAAATTGCAGCTCAGCCATACTTAAGAAAGCCCGCTTAGCCGCATCCCAGAAAGCTTCTGTTAGTGGGTAATCTAACACAAAGCCTTTGTCGGTCAGTTGAACTTCTCCACCTTGGCTCTGTGTATGATAGCCATCACGAACTAAGGCGATAGTCACCTGAAGCTGATTAAACTGTTCCATTAAAGCCGCATGACTTTGACCATAGCCTAACGTTTTCGAAGCGATTAACACCGGATGAACTGGTGGCACTTCGAGTTTATAGCCTAACTCACCATCAGCACCATTTTTCCATACAAACTCATCTGAATAGATAGATTGAGGTGCACCGCTATGTCCATTAATAGGATCGCTAAATACGGCACCGCTTAATAATGATGGATGTAAGAAAGTACGTTTCCCTAACAGTTTATTTGGATCGCTTACTTTAGATCGCATTAGTATGGTTGGTGTGTGTATGGCACCGGCTGCTAAAATGTAATGCTTAGCCTTGAACGCCAATACTACAGAAGTTGGCTGCAGTTGCTCATTGAGTGCTTGAGCTTTTACAGCTGTTATCTTGTCGTTGTGATGCTCAAGTTTAGTGACTTTTGCTCTACTGACTAATATGGCGCCTTTTTCTAACGCTGCAGGGATCGTGGTAACTAACATGGATTGCTTAGCATTAACAGGGCACCCCATGCCGCAGTAACCCGTGTTCCAGCAACCTTTTACGTTCCTCTTGATGACTGTGTGCTCCCAACCTAACTTCTCACAACCCTGCATTAACACTTGGTTGTTCCTATTTGGCTGATAATCCCACTTAGTAATGTTGAGCCTTTTCTCCATCTTCTCAAACCATGGATCCAGATCTTCTCTGGATAATCCCTTCACTGACTTTTCTTTCGCCCAAAAATCTAGAGTAGGTTTCGGCGTCCTGATAGACGTCGTCCAGTTAACTGTCGTTGAACCACCGACGGCTCGACCTTGAAAAATACCAATAGCCTTATCTTTGGTTTTCATCGCAGCAGCTTGCTGATACAAGTTGGGATAAGCCTGTCTCTCTTCCATATTGAAACTTTCAGAGGATTTGAGCGGCCCCCCTTCAACAATAATCACAGATAAGCCCGCATCAGTTAGGATCTCGGCAGCAACACCTCCACCAGCTCCGCTACCCACGATAACCACATCAGCTTCTAGAGTCTGATCTTGGCTCAACTTGCTAGCATCAATATGGTTCCACCCTGAGGCTAAGCCTTCTACGAAAGGATCTTGAATTGCCACGGAATTACCTCACTCACACGATTATTTTAGTTATAAGAATCAAGCAGGATCAATTAACTGTCGCTTAATAACCTCTGTTATCTAAGAAACCAAAAATGTCGGTTTAGCATAGTTCAAACGATTCCAGTGCTCTGGACAGGAATAATAACTGGCAAGCACCAATTCACGCAGTCCCTGATATGCCGTAACCATCATCTCCAAAAAATGATTACGCCAATACTCAAGCATATCAATTAGCTCTACAGGATTACGCATCATCAATGGTGTCATACTCCCTGTTAATATAAGTAGACCGAGTCTATTTTCCAGCAAGTCGAGCAGTTGTTCCAACTCGGCTTGTCCTTCTTCCGGCAGCAGAGAAATAGTGTCAGAGATAGCATCTAAGGTACGATTCTGAGCAGCGATACGCAGGTGCTCAACCTCAGGCAGAGCATCATCCAAAAATACAGGTAACAGGACACTAAACAGCAATCTATGCTCGCTATCTAATGCTTTACTCACCTTAATATGATCGTTTGAATATAGGTTAACCCCAAGCGCAATAGCAGCTGACCCGACCAAAGCCGTTGTTAGAAAAGTACGTCGTTCCATGTCATCCCTTCATATTATTTTTATCTAGAGGATACTAACCAGTATTAAATTTACAGGTCATTGAACTGCGATATCTGCAAGGGGCCAATTGAGATACATCATGGGGATCTCAGGTGTGTTAGAATGCAAACATTAGTAATAATTAAACACACGTTTTAATTTTCAGCAATAGCCAATTTATATGATTAGAAAATTTTCTCCCCCTTGGTGGGCTAGAAACCCGCACATTCAAACGATTTTACCCGTCATAACCAAGGTGGACAGACCAGCTTTAACACGGCAACGTTTAGAACTCAGTGATGGCGATTTTATCGATCTGGACTGGCTAGATGCACCTAAAAAGACAGCAGCTATTCTGGTGATCATTCATGGCTTAGAGGGAAGCTCCGACTCTCATTATGTGCGCCGTTTACTTGCAAGTTGTGCCAATCAGTCACTCAGTGCTGTAGTTCATCATCACAGAAGCTGCTCTGGTGAAACCAATCGTAAGGCTCGTAGTTACCACAGCGGAGACACACAAGATCTGCAACAAAGTTTATCCTGGATAAAAAATAGGTACCCAGACTCACCTATTCTCGCTGTAGGGTACAGCTTAGGTGGTAATGTATTAACTAAGTATTTAGGTGAATATTCAGCTGCTAGCTTAATCGACAGAGCGGTAATTATCTCCGCTCCCTTACTGTTGTCAGCCTGTGCTAAGCGTTTAGAGAGAGGCTTTTCAAAAGTCTATCAGAGCTATTTAATCAAGAAGTTGCAACTGAAGACTAAAGAAAAGATTAACAATCCACAACTGACAAAAGAGATGCCGATTTCATTAGCGCAAATAACTCAAATAGGCACCTTCTATGAATTTGATCATCGAGTAACCGCGCCTTTGCATGGGTTCTCTAGCGTCGATGACTATTACCATAAGGCGAGTGGACTGCGCTTCTTGAAAAATATTGTCAAACCCACATTGGTGATCCACGCAGCTGATGATCCGTTTATGAATGAAGAGGTCATCCCGTCGGCTAAGCTGTGTAGCAATAAAGTGACCTACGAATTACATGCTAGAGGTGGCCACGTCGGCTTTATCGATGGCGGAACTCCTTTGAAACCGAGATATTACCTTGAACAGCGTATTCTTCATTTTTTGACGACTTAATCGCTAAAACTTTATAACATCAAGAGAGAGCTAACATGCTTGTTCCCTACGAGTCATTACAACAATTACCTAGCGAAACAATAGAAAACTTGATAAAAGAATACCTCTTCACACAAGTTGAAGATGGTGGCTTTGCAGATACTGATAATGAAGCGCTGAAATCTGCAACACACCAATGCAAGGCATTACTCAAACAAGGTGTTTTGGTGGTCGAGTTCAGTGAAGATGATGAGTCAATTGCAATAAAACAAGCACAACATATCAACTATTAATACTCAATTAGCATGCAATCTAGATCCTACAAATTTGACCTTATAGCCGTGATTACCGTATAACTAGATGATCGCAGAAAGGATCACTATCAGATTTTCATTATCTTGGCTCAGTACATCATTTGGCCATTCGATTCAAATTCCATTTTAGGAAATGTAATGTCAGCAAAACATCCCATTATCGCAGTAACAGGTTCATCTGGAGCTGGTACAACGACAACCACAACGGCTTTTAAGCATATTTTCCGTCAACTCGGGATAAATGCAGCGACCGTTGAAGGCGATAGTTTTCATCATTACACCCGTCCAGAGATGGAGCTCAAGATACGCCAGGCTCAAACAGACAATAAGAACATCAGTTATTTTGGCCCCGAAGCTAACGATTTCGAACGATTAGAGCAGTGTTTTAGTGATTACAGTGCAACTGGCCAAGGTGAAACACGCGCCTATCTACATACTTTTGATGAAGCAGTACCATTTAACCAGATGCCTGGCACATTTACCCAGTGGCACCCCTTACCAGAAAATACAGATATACTGTATTACGAAGGCCTACACGGTGGTGTTAAAACAGATACCTGCAACGTAGCAGAGCATGTCGACCTACTCATCGGCATGGTACCTATTGTTAATCTAGAGTGGATTCAAAAAATAATCCGCGACACGTCGGATAGGGGCCATAGCCGCGAAAAGGTCATGGGCTCGATTGTGCGCAGTATGGATGATTATATTAACCATATGACACCTCAGTTCTCTCGTACCCATATCAATTTTCAACGCGTACCTACAGTCGATACATCGAACCCCTTTAGCGCGAAAAATATCCCCAGCTTAGATGAAAGCTTTGTAGTGATCCGCTTCCGTGGCATTAAAAATGTTGATTTCCCCTATTATCTCAAAATGATAGATGGGTCTTTCATGTCCAGAATAAATACTCTTGTGGTTCCTGGTGGAAAGATGTCATTGGCTATGGAGTTAATATTAACGCCACTTATTCGAGATTTAATAGAGAAGCGACAGCAACTTCTTTCTCTAGATAATGAATAAACCTGAATTAAACCATTCAAATATAAGCTTAAGCTTCATTTAATACAGATCTTGTAGACTAGCTCTCGTCGGGATTTCAGGCGAAAGACTGATGAGTTAGCATGCTCTTGGGAGTAAATTCCCCCATCTTGATCTGTTTGTTTCCTTGAGCGTGCTGGCTATTCCTTACTAAAAAGGTCCTAGGGTAAAAGAAGTTCCTAGGAACTAGAACCTAGGTACTTGAGTCAAAAGTAAATTCCACCTCTATTCTTGATCTGCTTCTCTAAACAGAAAGCCTTGAGTGTGCTGGCTATTCATTTCTAAAAAGATCCTAGGGTAAAAGAAGTTCCTAGGAACTAGTACCTCAAACCTAGCTATTAATTCAACGTCTATTCTTGATCTGCTTCTCGAGAT
Source organism: Shewanella eurypsychrophilus (assembly GCF_007004545.3). Taxonomy (NCBI): domain Bacteria; kingdom Pseudomonadati; phylum Pseudomonadota; class Gammaproteobacteria; order Alteromonadales; family Shewanellaceae; genus Shewanella; species Shewanella eurypsychrophilus. The sequence continues at coordinate 4,978,764 of NZ_CP045503.2, forward strand.
GCTTCTCTAAACAGAAAGTCCTTGAGCGTGCTGGCTATTCCTTTCTAAGAAGATCTTAAAACTCAGATGATGCTATGCAGTTAAATCTAAGACGGCGCTGCTAGTAAAGCAAAGACGACGCCAGCAAGCTGGCTATACGTTACCGCTGAGGTGATTTGATATGGGTGATTTGTCTTTCCCCAACAAGGCGAAGCCTGTCGAGTTGGCGTAGCCGTCCGCGAAGCGATAGGCCGAAGGCCGTCATCTTAGTTTAAACTAGCCCCTAGGTTCTCTAACCTAGCACCTATCTTTCCTAGAACCTTCAGTTAATCCATCAAAGGCACTATTTCACGAAAAGGTTTATTTTCTTGATAGGTTTGTAAACGTAGCTCAAACTCATCTGAACGACTGATCATTTCACTGTTTTTTAGTGCGTCAATCGCCTTTTGCTGAGTTTCAACTGCAGCGATATAATCACCTGTTTCAGCATAGGCGGCGGCAAGATTATCTAAGTTTGTTGGATCTTCATGGTTTGACTCAACTAGGCTTTGAGCAAGCGCTAACGCCCTATCACCATTACGGTATTTGGCTTCTGGGCATGTAGCCAGAATCCAAGCAACATTGCCCAGTGACACTTCGTCTCCTACAGAGTTGAAACGTTCGACGGCCTTACCACAATTACGTTCTACACCTTCGCCTCCGGCAGCATAGATAAACCCAAGTCTAAATTGCGCCCATTTACTGCCTTGCTCGCTTAAGGATAGATACCAATGTTCGGCCATTGCTAAATCTCGCTCGATTATACTTCCTTCAAAAGAGAGATCGGCTAACGTCTGCTGAGCCTTGGGGTGACCTTGTTCTGCAGCATTTGAAATCCATTTTGCACCTAGGTACTGATCTTGATCGACAAAACGACCCGAAAGGTACATCAAACCCAGTAAAAATTGAGCTTCTTTCTCACCTTGAGATGCTTTTAATTGAATATGAGCCACTTTGCTGGCTTGAATAGCTGATTGAGGTTGAGGAACTGAAAATGCGTTCACAGCGGTACTCGTCACCAATGTAAAAATGAGTCCAGCACTTAAGCATAACCGATGATATTTCACTTACAACTCCTATCTAAATCTCGAGTTTACACAACTCTAATAGCAAAACTTATTTAAACCATTGATAAAGTGGTCTCAACATAACAAATATGACCGCTGGATTATGTGAGTATAAAATGGTCATCCCCTTGAGTTAGCCAGATTTACTCATTAAAGTCGAGAAAAAGCATGTTTCATTGAGTTTTAAGACTGAAATATCATAAAGAAGTTCATTTCTCACTGTCTAATGCCCTTTTTCTACAGGATTCAAGACCTTCAATGGATATTTACTTAGTATTAGTTGACTTATATTACTAATGTATCAAAATGAATTCTAATATTGTAAGTAAGTTACGAAGATTCGTTTTTTCTAAAGTTAGATCTTTATCGAAGTTTTACAGAATGAACTAACGTAGACTAAGTTACAAAGAAAGTTATTATATTCAATTTTTAACAGTCGAGGAACATAGGCATGGCTCTTATTGGTAAGCCAAAACCAGATCCTACTTTGGAATGGTTTTTATCACACTGTCACATTCATAAGTATCCAGCCAAGAGCACTTTGATCCACGCTGGTGAAGAATCAGACACTCTTTACTACATAGTTAAAGGCTCCGTAGCCGTTTTAATTAAAGATGAAGAAGGTAAAGAGATGATTCTCTCTTACCTCAACCAAGGTGACTTCATCGGTGAACTTGGCTTGTTTGAAGAGCAATCTGAGCGAACTGCGTGGGTAAGAGCCAAGCAGCCATGTGAAATTGCAGAAATTTCATATAAGAAGTTTAAGCAGCTTATTCAGGTTAACCCTGAAATTTTAATGAAGCTTTCTTCTCAAATGGCTTACCGTCTACACAGCACTAGCCAAAAAGTGGGTGATCTCGCTTTCTTGGACGTTGCTGGAAGAATTGCCCAAACGTTACTGCATCTTGCTAAGCAACCAGATGCTATGACTCACCCGGATGGCATGCAGATCAAGATCACTCGTCAAGAGATTGGTCAGATTGTTGGCTGTTCTCGTGAAACCGTTGGTAGAATATTAAAAATGCTTGAAGAGCAAAGCCTTATACAAGCTCACGGTAAAACTATCGTCGTATACGGAACTCGCTAAGCTAACATTCAGTTAGATTTAAGACAGCTTAGATAAAGTGGCCTGAGATAAACTCAGGCCACTTTTTTTTGGGAGAAATATTAATGACAAGGGCTCTGTTCATCATCTTATTAGCTCTTGTGACATTTATGCCTCATTTTGCCAAAGGTTCAGCCCTTGTTGAACTTGAACATAATCAGGCAAAGCATCTCGTCACCACTGGAAAAATTTTGTCATTAGATGTCACTCTCTCCAAGACTAAGCACTTCTGTTACGGTAAGCTTATCGATGCACACCTTTATCTAGATAAAGGAAATTGGCGTTATGATTTACAAATCAAGGTCCAGCGTGGCCAAATTATAGGATTAAGTCTAGATGCTAGCACTGGGCAACCCGATCCTTCTAAACCATTACCATCTGGCTGTAGAGCAATTGAAAACTAGCTCAACACCATTAGCGAAGTGACAGGTTAATATGAAACTACTGCTCGTTGAAGATAATGCACTACTTGTAGAAGAACTTGAAAAACAACTGAAACTCGCTGGATATGTCACTGATGTGACAGATAAAGCAGCTGAAGCTGATTATCTCCTGAAGGAAACCAATTATGACTGCGTCATTTTAGATATTGGCCTGCCTGATGGTAATGGTCTAGAGCTACTAGAGCGCTGGCGTAATCAGGGGATCAACACTCCCGTCATTATGCTCACAGCTCGCAGTCAATGGCATGAAAAAGTTGAAGGATTTAATGCAGGAGCTGATGATTATTTAGGCAAACCATTTCATACTCAAGAGCTGCTTGCAAGAATTCATGCGCTTATCCAACGCGCGCACGGAAAAGCGAGCTCTCCAACTAAAGAATTGTGTTTCGCAGGCATCACACTCGATGAAAATCAACAATCAGTAATGGTTGAAGATAAGTATTTCGAGTTAACTGCAATGGAATTTAGGTTGCTCAAAATATTTTTGATGTCGCCAAAAAAACTATTATCTAAAGCGCAGCTCACTGATAAGCTCTATCAATTCGATGATGAAAAAGAGAGTAATGTTGTTGAGGTATATGTCACTCACCTTCGAAAGAAGTTAGGAAAAACTGCTATTGAGACTCGCCGTGGACAAGGTTATATCTTCCACGGAATCAGAGAATGATCTCAATCCGCACTAAACTTAGCCTTTGGCTTACAGGTTTAGTCATAGTGTCAACGGCCATCGGCATAGTTTTCTTCGAGACTATGCTTAGGCAGGCTTTTCACGACTCAATTATTGCCAGACTCCAGGAAGATCTTGAGCAAGTGCTCGTGGCAACCGAACTCAATGATAGCGATTTGAGCATAGATCAGACACAACTATCTGGTTTTTATAAGCCTGTTTTTTCAGGACGTTATTACCAACTCAATCTAGCAGATAGCGAAATTCGTTCCCGCTCATTATGGGATCAGAAACTCGATATTAAGATGCTAGCAAAAGGCGAAAGCCGAGTGTGGCAGACTAAAGGGCCACAGAACCACGATATACAACTCTTATCCTTAGGCCTGAGCTCAAACTCTTTAAATATCGATGCCACCCTAACAGTAGCCCAAGACTTAAGTATCGGACGTAAGATCTTCTCCCAAATTTATGGCACTAAGTTAGGGGTTAACCTCGCCATGCTAATCGCCATGATAGCCGGTATTTTCTTAGTCCTCAGACAATCTTTCAAACCTGTCCATCAGATCCAGCAAGTGCTATCTAAACTCAGAGAAGGAGAAATTACTTCTTTAGAAGTAAAAAATATTCCTCCCGAGCTACAACCTCTCGCCTCAACCTACAATGAACTTTTGGAATACACCAGTAAACAGATTGAGCGAAGTCGCAATAATATAGGCAACTTGAGTCATGGGCTAAAGACCCCCTTGGCGGTGATGCAGCAACAAGTCGAAGCATTAGGATTAAAAGACCCAGAAGCCGCCATTGCACTACAAAACCAACTCGACCTAGTGCATAAAATGATCGAACGTAAACTTGCATCAGCAAGGATCACTGGTGATATGCTTCCTGCAGCCCAAATGCAATTACCTAAAGACCTTGAAGATCTATGTCATACCTTAAGCAAGGTGCATTTTAGTAAGCAGATCACATGTAATATCAATATATCTAAAGACATTACACGACTGCCATTGCACAGAGAAGACGGCATGGAGCTGATTGGCAACCTGTTAGATAACGCTCATAAGTGGGCAAAATCTGTTGTAGAGGTCAACGCCAATATCATAAACGACTCTATTGTTCTTGTTATTCAAGATGATGGTACTGGTGTTGCCAGTGATGAGCTCAAATTACTGACTAATCGAGGCAAGCGTTTAGATGAAGCGACGATAGGACATGGATTAGGTTTATCCATTGTTAAAGATATCGCAGAGCAGTACGAGATAGCACTCAGCTTTTCTCAAAGCAATTTAGGCGGTTTAAAAATCAGCTTGGAATTTTAATTCTCTTCCAAAAGAACAAGGCCTGAATTCAGATCAGGCCTTGTTCTTCAGTAGTACTCAATCGCTATATGACTAACTTGCATTAGTACTTTCAAAAATTTTATCCGCAGAGGCCGCTACAAAGCCCGTATAAAGACTTCCGTCTGCTTTAGGGTAACGCAGTGCAAACTCATAGAAACAGCTTGGGATCTCTTTCTGTGCGTCTTTAAAGCTCACTGAAATACGATCAGCCATGGTCGACGACTGCTCAAGTAATACTTCAGCAGACCCTTTTACTTCACCACCCGCCGAATTTAAGACAAAATCGCCTTTTTTCAGGGTCTCATTCACATCTAAGATGCTGGTGTAGCCAGGCAAGTGGTTAATAGATACGGTGAAATGGTTGGCCCTATAACCGAAAGCAGCAACCCAAGCGGCGTACTCACTTTCATCAAGCAAAGCTTCATAGGTCTTGGAGTCTAGCTCCCAGTGACGGCCTGAATAGAGGAAGTCATCAGCCTTAGTCGCGGCAACATCAATCTGTTCAACCAGACCCTTGATGGTGTTTTGTAGCTCTGGGCTAAACTCTTCGACTAATAGCTCAGAGATAAACACTTTAGGCTGTGTCGCATCTGGGTGCTCAAAATGCTTAGCTTTAAGCTTCTTAGCTTCAAAATTGTAATCACCACAATCCACATAGCCTAGTGACAAAAAGTGAGCCGAAAGCACATTTAGATTAACTTTTTCAATGTTAAATGTGCGCAAAGCAATATGATCGTTGATGATGGTCTCACCTCGAGAAAGCAGCTGATGAACTTTCGCTGCCGAGGGGGTCATCTCAACGTAATCATTCCAAAGGTTTTCAAATAGCTTGTTAATATCTGTGTGCATCAATTTCTTCCTTAACGGCATCGTGCTGTTCAGTCATGGCCTAAGCTATGCTGTTTATTCTTTTCACGACATAAGTACTGCAAGAGTAGTACAGCGAGAGAGTAGCGGTTTTGGCCTTTCAAACATTTCTGTACATAAAAAAGGGAAACACCTGCAAGGTGTTTCCCATCGTTTAATTATAAATTTAGAGGCTCAAACCTGGACTCAAGTTAGCAGGAAGACTGACGACATCGGCCTCCACTGAAGCAACCGGATAAGAACAGTAGTCGGCCGCATAAAATGCACTCGCTCTGTGATTACCCGAAGCGCCAACACCACCAAATGGTGCAGCACCGGAAGCGCCTGTGATCTGCTTATTCCAGTTAACGATACCGGCACGAATACGAGCCAAGAAGTAATCGTAATCTTCACGGCTATCGGCAAGAATACCCGCAGACAGACCGTAACGAGTACTGTTCGCTAACTTGATAGCTTCATCGAAGTCGCTGTAACGAACTACTTGTAGTAATGGACCAAAATATTCTTCATCCGGAAGCTCGATGACGTTAGTTACATCGATCAAGCCAGGAGACACAAGGCCAGTACCCACTTCTAAGTGAGTAAGCTCCACGAGAGACTCACCACCTAAGTTCAGCAGGTTACGCTGCGCCTCTACCATGCCTTTAGCGGCAATCTCTGAGATCATAGAGCCCATAAATGGCTGTGGCTGCACATTCCAGGCACCCACTTTAATCTGCTTAACCGCATTCGCAAGCATCTCGAGTAGAGCATCACCTTGTGCGCCTTTCTCAACATAGAGACGACGTGCGCAGGTACAACGCTGACCCGATGAGATATAAGCGGATTGAATGATGTCGTGTACCGCAGCTTTAGTATCTTGAACACCCTTAACGATAAGCGGATTATTACCACCCATCTCCAGTGCTAAAATCTTGCCAGGTTCACCGGCATATTGCTGATGTAAGATATGACCCGTGCGCGAGCTACCAGTAAAGAACAAACCATCAATCTGTGGATGAGCGGCTAACGCCTTCCCAGTTTCGAGTTCGCCTTGCACCAAGTTAATCACGCCAGCCGGAAGTCCAGCTTTGTCCCATAGCTTCAGCATAAGCTCGGCGACTTTTGGGGTTAGCTCCGATGGCTTAAAGATCACAGTATTACCCGCAAGTAGCGCAGGAACGATATGACCATTTGGTAGATGGCCAGGGAAATTATATGGACCAAACACAGCAACGACACCGTGAGGCTTATGACGCAACACTGCACGTCCAGCAGGCGTATCATTTTCACTGCTTCCAGTACGTTTATGGTAAGCGGCGACTGAAAGCCCAATCTTACCTATCATGGCACCGGCTTCGGTAGCAGTTTCCCACTGAGGCTTGCCAGTCTCTTGTGCAATAACTTCCGCTATCTCGGCTTTGTTGTCTTCTAGCTGAGTACGGTAAGCTTCAACAATTGCCAAGCGAGCATCAAAACCTAGCATAAACCAATCAAACTGAGCGTCACGCGCTGCATCGACAGCGATATTAACTTGCTCTGGAGTCGCTGTTTTGCTGTTCCAGATAACTTCATTGTTTGCTGGGTTTTTAGATGTCACATCGTGACCTAGGCCTGCAACCCACTGACCTTTAATAAATTGAGTCATTTTTTTTCCTACAAAGCCAATATACGGATTTGGTCACCATCAGACAGCAATAAACCTGCTGCTAATTCCGGTGAGATAATCACCTCATCACTCTCTTCTGTGATCAGAAGTTTAGCTGAGGTCGCACGATAATTGGCTAGTTGAGTATTTGATATGATATAGCTGGTCTCAGTGTCTGGCACTTCACCAATATGGATCGTGAACAAGCGGCTTTCTCTTACCGATCTGATGTCGGACAAGTTACATTCAACCGTGGGGCCACCATCAAAAATATCCACATAACCTCGGCACTTAAACCCCTCAGCCTGCAGTAAATTTAACGCAGGACGAGTGTTGGCATGAACTTCACCTATCACTTTCTGCGCTTCTTCCGGTAACAAGCACACATAGACAGCATTTTTTGGCATCATCTCAGCCATAAAGGCTTTCTGCCCGAGCCCGGACAGATAATCAGCCTCGACGAAATCTATGCCTAAGAAATGCTTCTGAAGCCAGTCATAGAAGGGAGAATTGCCCGCTTCATCACTTTCTCCGCGCATCTCGGCAATAACGGTTTCACCGAAACGATCGCTATGCTGCGCTAAGAATAGGAAGCGACTACGAGATAACATTCTACCGTTGTTATTTTTGCGGTAGGTATCACGTAGAAATAGCGTACACAGCTCTGCTGCACCCGTGTAGTCATGACATAAGGTTAAGGTTTCAACTTCATTTCTTACATCGATCTGCTCCGAGTGATACACCTCAGTACCTAAACGGTAATGATAAAATGCATCTTCCATGCCTACAGCGGCTTCAAGACCACAAGTACCGACGACTTCGCCAGACTCAGTATCTTCAAGTACCATCAGGTAACCTTCATCGAAGGGTTTAACCACCTGCTTTTGAAACGAAGCCTCTACACGAGCAATCTTACTTCTGAGTAGATCTTCGTTAACAGGCAAAGAAGTAAAACCATGACCTGATTCTTCGGCTATTTGATAAAGCGCTTCATAGTCGCTAGATCGGATAGGACGTATGATTAACATCTCAGTGTCTCCTCACTGTTGCTCATCACTCAACCGCTTACTTATCTTTAGCATGAATACCTATTAAGACAAGTCGCTTACGGCTAAGGTTCAAGTATTGCCAATGACAAAAAAGCGAGAGGTAAATATCTCTCGCTCATTCAGTCAATTAGCCTGCAACTACTTTAGCAACTGCACGTTCAAAACGTGCTAGACCTTCGGCAATATCAGCCTCTGGGATAACCAGTGATGGAGTGAAGCGAATAACATTTGCGCCTGCGATCAGACTCATCAAGCCTTCAGCTGTACCAGCAACCAAGAACTCTTTAGCACGCCCCTGGAATTTTTCATTGAGTACAGCGCCAAGCAAAAGACCTTGGCCACGAACTTCAGTGAACACATCGTACTTGTCATTGATCTTATTCAGACCATCACGTAATAACTGCTCTCGCATTTTAACGCCTTGCAATACTTCCGGAGTATTGACGACATCCAGTACCGCATTAGCAACAGCACAAGCTAGCGGATTACCGCCATAAGTAGAGCCATGGGTACCAATTTTAAGATGAGCAGCAATCTCTTTGGTCGTCAGCATCGCCGCAATAGGGAAACCGCCACCTAACGCTTTGGCCGTAGTGAGTACATCAGGTACCACGTCACCACGCATATATGAGTAAAGCTCACCTAAACGACCAACACCCGTTTGCACTTCATCAAAAACAAGCAGTGCATTGTGCTTATCACAAAGTGCACGAACTGCTTTGAGGAATTCTGGATCGGCATCGATGATCCCACCTTCTCCTTGAAGAGGCTCCATCATAATGGCACAAGTTTTATCTGAGATAACCGCTTCTAGTGCAGCAATGTCATTAAATGGAACATGAGTAATGCTCTGTGGCTTAGGACCGAAGCCATCAGAATATGCAGCCTGACCACCGACACTCACGGTAAAGAAAGTACGACCGTGAAAAGCTTTATCAAATGCGATGATTTGATCTTTCTCTGCACCAAACTTATCCATTGCATAACGACGAACTAGCTTCAATGCAGCTTCGTTGGCTTCTGCACCAGAGTTTGCGAAATATACACGATCGGCAAATGTTGCATTAACTAATTTAGTCGCGAGTTCAAGTGCTGGCTCGTTCGTCATGACATTAGATAGATGCCAAAGCTTTTCGCCTTGCTCTTTTAATGCACCAACTAGGGCTGGATGACAATGGCCTAGACAGTTAACGGCAATACCACCGGCAAAATCGATAAACTCTTTACCTGCTTGATCCCAAACTCGGCTACCTTCCCCTCGGACAGGGATAACTGCCGACGGCGCATAGTTAGGCACCATTACTTCATCAAATTGGGCTCTTGTCAGTGTATTGTTGACGCTCATACCTTCTCATCCTTTATTGTGTTAATGGCTCTGTAAGCCACTATTGCCGCCTTTTATCATTATAAAAATTCGTGATGGCGGTGCTTGTTTACATTACTTAAGAGACATTAATAGCGAAAATGTGATCAAAATACCAGTTTCTTACACTCATCTTAGAACAGCATCGCATATTTAGTGCATAAAGATTTGGCTTTTAGAATTATACAAGCGTTTATGGCGGGGGTTTACAGCATAACTAGTCATAAAAAAAGTTATTCGAACAAGGATTGGTTAACTATTCACGGTATATGAATAGTTAATGAAGGAATAGCGATGAAGTTTACTGAGTTAACTGGATTTTGGTTATAAATACCTCACTAAAAAAGTAACCAGCTTGAAAATAAAAAACCGCACAAGCTTTGCGAGTGCGGTTTAATTAACAGCAAGCTGAACTTCTGAAACTAAATAATGTTGAGCTTCTTGTAATTTTGCCCCTTAAGGCGGATTAGCTCTTGCTCAGATAGCTCATAATAATCATACATGATCCGCTTTTCTTGTGGATCGATCTGACGCATCTCTTCTAATAACAGAACCTTAGCAAAACAGTTAGCCCGTGCGACCATAGCCGCATCTTCAGATAGAGCTTGGTAACTTAAGTTATTATCAAGCTCTGATAGCAGCTTGGTCATTGGACTGTCTTTAAAGTCCAGATGATGAAGTAATTGCCAATTGAGCTTATTACCATGTTCCAGTACGAGCCGATAGACCTTCTCTGCCGGAAACTCAGTCGCTACCACCGCATCATAGACCTCTTTATCTCGACTTCCACTGGCCTCTCTTAACCAGGTTCCCCAAGTCTCTTCAAACAGCTTTGCGCTATTTTTTAACACTACAGAAGGGCCAAGTTGACTCAGCAAGGTACATGTATAGACAAAGGAGCCGTCTCTCTCATGCAATTTAGCCAAGGCCTGAGCAGCAATGGCACTCACAACTGAGTATCGCCACAGTTTTCTAGTGATCCACAGCAAGTTGGCATGGCCGGTAGGTAGCCAATTCCTAGTACAAAAGTAAGGGATCAAGAGCTTAATATTTTCGATGCCGATAAAGTTAAGCACTAGCTTAATATCGGTCACTTTAACATCGGAACTCTGGGGACGGCGATGACGAAAGGAGGCACTGTTCACCATGTTAGTTAAATCTCTCACTAACCAGGCTTGCTCCGAGATCAATGGTTTTAGCCGATTGATGTCTACATTTTTACTTTGCAACAGCTCTAACATCAACAACTGATTTTCATTGACATCTGAATGCTTCAAGACCTGCTCAGGAGAAGATAACCTGTGATCGACAGCATTATTTACTGTACTGATAAGTTGGGATGAAACCTCCTCAAAGACCTGTTTTGCTTGTATTTGTTTTGCTAACCGCTCTAAAACTGCCTCTCTCTCGATGGCCAGTTTATTTGCATCTCCTTCGAGCTCAGCATCGAGCTCATCGAACATAGAATTAGACTTTTGCTTGCCGACAATGAGCTGTTGGTAAAGTCTATGTTCGATTTCAATAATTTTTCCAGGCCTAACGCCACCGGCTACTGATATCGCCACGTTCCGCTTTTTCCTCGTAGATTCTATAGTTACAATTTAGCATTAATCTGCTTCATTTAGCAGAAATTACAGAGAATTATCTGTGTTTTAATACTTTTAAAGCAAATTATCTGAGCCAATATTTTGAAGGATTATTTACCTTTTCGGTCAAAGACAAGCGATCCATTCCCTGTATTTGACTGATATTGGCCTTCGAGTCTCTGCCCATCATCAGACAAGATGAGTATGTGACGTCCCTCCTCTACCCAGCCAGGAATGGGCCGCGTTACTTTAACCTTGTATTCAAGCGTACGCCCTTTCCGACTGCCAATGCCGTACTCAACCATGGCAATACCTTTGTACTCAACATAGTGACTGACATGTATAGCATCACCGTCCTGAGCAATGATCATGGTGCCGTTGGTAAAGTCAGCAGTGTTCACATCGGTCCACAAGCCATCAATTGAGAGGCTTTCAGTAGCCGTAGCATGGTAAGGAACAAGCATACTCGTTAGCGCAAGTATGCTCGTTACGGCTGTTTTTAGTAGTTGATTCAACATTACACACCTACTTAAATAAAAAAGGCCTCACTTGGAGGCCTGTACACAGTTAATGATGGCTTATACCGATTGCTATTACTTTAACTCTTGCTCAAATAACTTATAAATACGGCGATACTCATCTAACCAACTTGAAGGCTGCTTAAAACCATGAGGCTCTACTGGATAGATAGCCGTTTCAAACATTGGCTTCTCTAGCTCAATCAGGCGCTGAACCAGACGAACGCTATCCTGGAAGAAGACATTATCATCCAGAACACCACTCATTATAAGTAATGGCTTCTCTAGCCCTTGTGCGTGCTCAATAGGAGAGCTGCGCTCATAGGCAATAGCATCTACATCTGGAGTATTAAGAATATTTGAAGTGTAAGGCGCGTTATAGTGTGCCCAATCAGTCACTGGACGTAATGCTGCGCCAGCCTGAAATAACTCAGGCTCAGTAAATAAAGCCATAAATGTCAGGAAACCACCATAAGAGCCACCATAGGTGCCTACTTTTGCAGAATCGACATTGACGTTACTTGCCATCCAAGCCACACCATCTTTTAAGTCTTCAACTTCCGGATGTCCCATGTTGCGATAAACAGCCGTACGCCAGTCGCGTCCATAGCCTTTTGAGCCGCGGTAATCCATATCCATGACCACATAACCTTGTTGGGTTAGTAAATTATGAAACATAAATTCACGAAAATAACCGGAGAAACCATAATGGGCATTCTGTAAGTAACCGGCACCATGATTGAAAACTACCGCAGGGTACTTATCGGCACTGTTTTTATCATAGCCTTGAGGAAGATAAACTCGAGCATAGACGTCTCCAGCTCCATGACTAGATGGAACAGCAACAACTTCAGGTGCTTGCCACGGATAACTGTTAAAGGCTTCACTCGTGTAGTGCGTCAGCTGCTTTCGCTCACCACCAATTTCTTTTACGAATAGCTCAGCAGGTTCGGTGCGGCGTGACGCATTCAACAATAAGTGACTGCCATCAGGGCTCAGCTCATAATCAAGCTGCCCATCCCATTGAGTCAATTGTTCACTATTACCTGTAGCGATCTCCACTCGATAAACATTATCGATACCAGGATGAGTTTTATTCGCCTTGTAATAGATAAACTCGGCCTTAGGGCCTAAAGTGACACTACTCACAACAAACTGTCCCTGAGTCAAAGGCTCGGCTTGTTTATTCTTCTGCTTTAGATAAAGGTGAGAATAGCCAGTCTCTTCAGATAAATAATATATATCGTCAGTGTCTGTCACCCAGCCAAACTGGTTGAAAGTATAATTAACCCAAGCAGTATCATGCAGCCTATGTTCAGTCTTCAAGGCACCTTTATCAAAATCAATAGTGGCTATCCATCTATCTTTGTTATCAACGGATTCAAGCATAACGGCGACACTGTGGCCATTGCCTTGCCATTGGATTGCAGATTGTGACCAGCCCCAGTCTTGCATAAGCTGGATCTTACGCGGTGATTTTTCACTTTTATAACCAGTACCTACAGCTTTGGCATTTTCGCGCTTAACACTCGCCAGCACATCTTCATCGAAACCTGTGAGTCCTTCGATGGTGATATCTTTTTTGGTATGGGTCTTAAGATCGAGTAGCACTAGACGCTCACCAACAGGTTTGTCTTCTGCAACACGTGCTCTTGCCGGCACTGCATCAACATAACCCTCTTTACCTAAATAGTTAGGCATGATGTCGTGCTCACTGCGCCAAGTGTAATTTTTATCAATAAGAGATAAAAGTACATAACGTCCGTCTGGAGAAAGACTCAAGTCTGAAACTGTCTCACTGTCACCTAAGTACCACGTCTTAGCTGACATCGTCGGGTCAGCTTTAGCGAGCTCATGCTTATATTCTTCTTTCTGTTGTGCCTTTCTTTGCTGTAAGGCAACGTACTCGATCAACCTATGCTGCTGCTTAGCAATATAGCTCTCAGGCTCCTGCACACCTTTAGGCGCAGCTGTCATCTTGATATTAGCTATCTGTTCAAATAAACCACTGTCTTGATGAATGCGAAAAACTTGATCTGCCTGCCAGAATGCAATATCACCGTTGGCAATAAATCGTACTCCCTCCACTGCTGCATTCTGTCTTGTTAGCTGAGAAACTTCACCTGATACTAAATCTTTAACGAACAAATTACCTTGGTAGATATAGGCTTTGCGGGTTTTATCTTTATTAATGACGCCAGATTGCTGATCCGCAAGATGAAGCTTATTGAGTGCTAGCTGTGAAGCAGCCACTTCTTCTATACCTTGCTGGTAATAATCACGAATGGAAGATGCGTGCGCTTGCCTTGCAAAGTAAATTGATTGGCTATCATCACTCCAATAAGCCCCTTTGGCTAGAAGTCCCATCCAATCAGGATTAGCCATGATTTGATTTAAGGTTAAACCTTGATTGACCTGGGGAGGAGTGGCTAGAACAACCTGGCTAGAAGCTCGATTTACTTGAGGCGTTACTTGAGTTTGGTTCCCGGTAGCAGAACAACCCGCTAACACCGCTAAAGCCACTATGCTGAGCCCTGAATTTCGCAGCAGACCTGTCATTATTCTTCCTTTTGTTTTCAATGATCCTGACCCACTCATTTGAGTGTCATACTTCGTCATTGATATTATTTTGCGGATATTTATATCACAAAAGGGATAATGTTTAGTTAGGAATCTTTATAAAACTTGTAACAAGCTAAAAATAACAACAGATAGTAAATTTAAGCTAAATCTAAGAAGTTCTGCAGTAATTCATGACCTTGCTGTGTGAGTACAGATTCAGGATGAAACTGGACACCATAGATAGGCAAGGTTTTATGACTCATGGCCATGATTTCATGTCCATGCACTGGATCGTCAAACCAAGCATCAAGCAAAAAATCAGTGGGGATATCATCAACGAGCAAAGAGTGATATCGGGTCACAGTGAGTGGATTGGCTAATAGTGAAAAGAGCCTTTTCTCATTATGACAAATTGCGCTGGTTTTACCATGCATAACACGTTTAGCGCGGATCACCTGAGAGCCAAAGACTTGTGCAATCGCTTGATGGCCTAAACAAACACCCAGTATTGGCATTTTACCACTGAAATGTTTAATCGCCGCTAGAGATATGCCAGCCTCATTAGGCGTACATGGACCAGGTGAGATGACCAGATAGTTAGGCGCTAACGCTTCAATTTCCTCTATGGTTATCTCATCGTTTCGTTTAACCAAGATCTCTTGACCTAGCTGCTGAAAGTACTGCACTAAGTTAAAAGTAAAAGAATCATAGTTATCGATCATCAACAACATGGAACGAGTTCATCCTAACAAAAAGCTGGCGAAAGATGCTATCACACGCATAATACCAGTTCCATTAAATAAGCGCTCATTCCGCGGGAATTAAAAACGCTGTAGACGGGCAATAAAAAAGCCAGTCAAAAGACTGGCTTTAATGTTCACCTGCAAGCATTACTTAACAAGAGTGAGATGACTACGTCTCTTTGGCTCTGGTACTTTATCAGTAACAAAAGTATCAACTGGCGCAGAGTCACTTGTTGAATCAAGCGTTTCGGCCACTTCCGGTTGAACGACTGATAAACCCGCCTCTTCAGACTCGTCACCAACTTCGTAAGCCTCTTCCATATCGAAGACTGTACCAGCACCATTTTCGCGAGCGTAAATTGCAACAATCGCAGCCATAGGCAAAACAACTTGCTGCGGAACACCACCAAAACGTGCATTAAACTCAATAAAATCATGACCTATCTGCAGATTACCTACAGCGGATGATGTAATATTTAGTACAATCTGACCATCTTTAACATATTGTTGAGGAACCTGAGTGCCTGGCACGTAGGCGTCAACGACGACATGTGGCGTGAGCTCATTATCCATCAACCAATCATAATATGCTTGCAGCAAGTATGGGCGATTAGGAGTCATAGGTTTCATTAGATTCCCATGCGCATTTCGCGCTCGGTCTCTGTAAGAGAAGCTTTGAAAGATTCACGATCGAATAAACGAGTCATGTAAGCTTTAACTTCTTTAGCTGTACGATTATCGAGTTCGATACCCAGTACAGGTAGACGCCATAACAGCGGACCAAGATAGCAATCAGCTAAGCCAAACTCTTCGGCCATGAAATAAGGCATTTCATTAAAGACTGGTGCGATAGAGGTTAGACTCTCTTGTAACTCTTTACGAGCAGCATCGGCACGATCACCGCTTCTGATACGGTTAACTAATGTATACCAATCATTTTCGATTCTATGCATCATTAAGCGAGTCTGTCCACGAGATACCGGGTAAACAGGCATTAGTGGCGGGTGCGGAAAACGCTCATCCAAGTACTCCATGATGATGCGTGAGTTATAAAGCACAAGTTCACGATCGACCAAAGTAGGTACAGTGTTATAAGGGTTCAGCTCGATCAGGCCTTCAGGCATCTCACTTGGTTCAACCTCAAGTACATCAACGGTAACACCCTTTTCAGCCAAGACAATACGTACTTGATGACTATAGAGATCATCACCACCTGAATACAGCGTCATGATTGAACGTTTATTGGCAGCAACAGCCATTGATACTCTCCTGAATTATTTAGGAAAAGCAAAAACAAACGAGGGGCAAAGCCCCTCGTTTAGAATATGCGAATAATACATTCTAACCTTTATCAGCGTTAGTGTACATCTCTCCAGTATTCTTTCTTCAACAAATAAGCAATGATGAAGAAGATAAACAAGAAGCCCATTACCCACCAACCTAAGCTTTCACGCTCAAGTTTAACTGGATCACCTGAGTAAACCAGAAAACCAGTGATATCACGAACCGCTTGATCATACTCTTCTGCATTTAGCTCACCGCCAGTGGCAACAAGCGTACCATCTTCTTGTTTAACTGGGGTGCCTTGAAGGTGTTCTAGGACATGAGGCATACCTACCAATGGGAACACGGTATTGTTAACACCGAATGGACGACTCTCATCTTTATAGAAACCTTTAAGATAAGTGTAGATCCAATCTTCTCCTCGAACACGAGCCACTAATGTTAGGTCTGGTGGCGTTGCACCGAACCATTTAGCAGCCCCATCTTCAGGGATGGCATTTTCCATCAAGTCACCAGGCTTAGCATCTTCATTGAACATATACTTAGCACGCATATCATCAAGTGAAATATCTAAGTCTGCAGCAACACGGCTATAACGTTGGTACTGAGTACTATGACAGCCAGAACAATTCTGCTGAAACAGGTCAAGACCACGCTCTAGAGATGCACTATCGTTTAGATCGATGTTAGCGCTCTCTAGATGTACATGTGAACCACCCGCTGCAAATGCTAGAGACGGAACTAAGGTAACTAATGCTATCAGTAATTTTTTCATTAGTGAGTCAACCTCTCTGGTACAGGCTTAGTTTTCTCGTTCTTACTGTAGATCCAAAGGAACAAGAAGAAACCGAAGTAAGTCAGAGTAAATACTCGTGCCGCAATCGTTAATTCAGGTGTTGCAGGAACTGCACCTAAGTAACCAAGAACCACAAATGACACTGCAAACTGACCTATGTTCAACTTATGAGTCAAACTACGGTAACGAACAGATTTAACCTTACAGCGGTCTAACCATGGCAATACAAAGAGTACTGCTATCGCTAATCCCATGCCGACAACACCTAATAACTTATCAGGGATGGCACGCAATATTGCGTAGAAAGGTGTGAAGTACCAAACTGGAGCGATATGCTCAGGCGTCTTCATTGGGTTTGCCGCTTCAAAGTTAGGTTTCTCGAGGAAGTAACCACCACCTTCTGGCATAAAGAACAATACATAGCAGAAGACAATCAGGAAGCCTGCGACACCCATGATATCTTTAACTGTGTAGTAAGGGTGGAATGGAATACCATCTTTCGGCCAACCATTTTCATCCTTGTTCTTCTTAATCTCAATACCATCGGGGTTATTTGAACCCACTTCATGTAAAGCGATTAAGTGCAAGAAAACCAACACAACTAGCACTAATGGCAATGCAATAACATGCAAGGCGAAGAAGCGGTTGAGGGTCGCACCAGAGACAACAAAGTCACCACGGATCCACAATGTTAGGTCATCACCAATAATAGGAATTGCACCAAACAAAGAAATAATTACCTGGGCCCCCCAATATGACATCTGTCCCCAAGGAAGCAGGTAACCCATAAAGGCTTCAGCCATCAAGACGAGGAAGATAAGCATACCGAATAACCAAAGAAGTTCTCTTGGCTTTTGGTAAGAACCGTAGATTATACCGCGGAACATATGCAGGTAGATCACCACGAAAAAGGCTGAAGCGCCAGTGGAGTGCATATAACGCAACAACCAACCGTACTCAACATCTCGCATGATGTATTCGATTGACGCAAAAGCGCCTTCGGCAGTTGGCACATAGTTCATCGTTAGCCAGATACCAGTTAGAAGCTGGTTAACCAGCACCAACATAGCTAAAGAACCGAAAAAGTACCAAAAGTTAAAGTTCGTAGGCGTCGCATATTGACCAACATGGCGATTATAAGTCGCCGTCATAGGAATGCGAGCATCGATCCAATCAACAACATTCTTAATCATTATGCTGCTCCCTTATCGACACCGATGATGACATTGCCTTCACCGATATACTGATGCGGTGGAACAACTAAGTTCAATGGGGCTGGTACACCTTGGAAAACACGACCAGCCATATCAAACTTAGAACCGTGACAAGGACAGAAGAAGCCTGAAGGAACACCTTCAACCTGCTCACCGAACGTATCTGGTAAATAAGTAGGAGAACAACCTAAGTGAGTACATAGACCCACCGCGATAAAGTACTCGGGGTTGATAGAGCGAACCGCATTCTGTGCATATGAAGGCTGTTGCTCTTCTACTGATGCTGGATCACGTAATTGGTTATCAAGTGTAGCAAGGTTATTTAGGATCTCTTCAGTACGACGTACAACCCAAACAGGTTTGCCACGCCATTCAACTCGGATCAATTGACCTGGCTCTACTTTGCTTATATTTACTTCAACCGGTGCGCCTGCAGCTTTCGCTTTGGCACTCGGATTCCATGACTTTATAAAAGGAACCGCTACAGCGACGGCACCTGCACCACCTACTACGGCGGTTGCTGCGGTCAGAAATCTGCGACGTCCGGTATCGACTGGCGCATTGCTCATCCACTTATCTCCAGAGAGTGTTGGAATTTTTGTTTTAAATTATTTTTAAAAATCGGGTTTCACCCCAAAACTCAAAAACGAAACTTGAGGCGGAGCTCATTATAGCCAAAAATTAGAAGCAGATCATAGTAAATCAGATAACAAAGTTAACTATGTTCACAAAATCGCATCAGCAGCACATAAAATGGACACTTATATAGATAAATAAATGACAGAAATGCAAAGTTAAGTCACAAATAACGAATAGCATACCTTGCTAAATTAGTCGTTTAGGAATACAAAGCAAAAAAAACCCGGCAAATGCCGGGTTTTTCATTGAAACAAGCTTATTTGATTTGTGGACTCTTCATGTATTTGAAGAATTCACTATCTGGCTCAAGCACCATCACGTTCGAATCATTTTCGAAACTTGATTTATATGCTTCTAGACTACGTACAAAGCTATAAAATTCAGGGTCTTTAGAGAAAGTATCAGCATAAATCTTAGCAGCTGTTGCATCTCCTTCACCTCGAACCTCAAGTGCTTTACGTTGCGCCTCGGCCAACATGATCGTTACCGAAGCATCCGTCTTCGCCTTGATGATCTCAGACTGCTCCATACCCTGTGCTCTGTGCTCTTTCGCTACAGCGGTACGTTCTGCACGCATACGCTGATAGATACTTGAACTTACATTAGCAGGTAAGTTGATCTGTTTAACTCGAACATCAACTACTTCAATCCCTAGGTCTGCAGCACTTTCAGCGGCATTTCTAAGTGCATCTTGCTGCAACTCGTCACGACTACCAGAGACAATCTCTTTAATCGTGCGACGACCAAACTCGGTACGCAGATCGTTATTAATCTTACGCTGCAGTAGTGACTCGGCGTTCGCCTTGATACCACCATTAGTCGAAAGATAGTATTTCTCATGATCCATGATGCGCCACTTCACATAAGAGTCGACCATAAGGTCTTTCTTTTCTGAAGTTACGAATCGATCCGCTGCGCCATCCATTGTCTGAATACGCGAGTCTAGAAACTTAATCTTATCGATCATAGGCAGCTTAAGGTGCAAGCCTGGCTCATAAATACGTGTCACGCCATCATCTTTCAGGATTTTACCGAAGCGTGAAACTATCGCTCTTTCACCTTCGTTAACAACTAGAATCGATGATAAAAACACAGCAACAAGTACGGCAGCAATAATCGCAGTAAGTCTACCCATGATTAATTCCTCCCCTGACGTTCGCCACGAGTCGGACGCGTATCTAACGGTATACTCGTGTTACTTGATGAACCATAATTTGTCGATGAGCTCGTGGTTGAATTCGAGCTTACGTTTCTAGGTTTGCTATCAGCCTGATTTTTTTGCATCAGTTTATCTAATGGAAGGTACATCATGTTGCCGCTGTTTTTCGCATCGAGCAACACTTTACTAGTTCCACTCATCACTTCTTGCATAGCATCAAGGTATAAACGCTCACGTGTAACCTCAGGTGCTAACTGATATTCAGGTAGTAGCAATTCAAAGCTAGCCACTTTACCTCTAGCTTCTAAGATTTCACGCTGTTTGTATGCGTTAGCTTGCTGCTCCATACGCTGAACTTGACCACGAGCCTTAGGCTCAATGGCACGAGCATAAGCTTCTGCTTCACGGATAAAGCGCTGTTCATCTTCCTGTGCTGAAATCGCGTCATCAAAAGCATTTTTAACTTCCTCTGGCGGACGAGCAGGCAAGAAGTTCACATCAACGATATTAATACCCAGCTTATAAGGCTCAATAATACGTTCGACTTCAGCCCAAGTATCACGACGGATCTGATCACGACCAGTGGTCAAGATGTCATCCATCTTATTATGACCAACAACGTAACGCAGCGCACTGTCTGTAGCTTCGCGCAAACTTGCATTTGCATCAACAGCACTGAACAGGAAGTTATATGCGTCAGTCACTCTGTATTGAACATCAAGTTCAACCAGAACAACGTTTTCATCAGCTGTCAGCATGCTGCCTGAAGCAGGAATTGAACGTACAGTGCTCACATTGACTGGAAACACTTCATCGATAAATGTGGCTTTCCATTGTAAACCAGGATCGACTTGACCAATATACTGGCCAAATCTTAATGCGACGCCCTTCTCAGCTTCTTTTACTGTATAGAAACCAGAAAGTCCCCATACAACAATCGCAATACCTAACACAATGATAAGACCAAAAGAACTTACTTTTGGACCGTTACCATTACCTTTCCCACCGCCGAAGCGCTTAGAAAAGTTACGAAAAACTTCATCTAGATCTGGTGGTCCCTTATCGTTACCACTTTTATTTCCCCAAGGGTCTTTATTTCCCTTGTTACCGGGCTCGTTCCAAGCCATTTAGTACTCCATAGATGTATGAAATAAACGAGATTAAAAAAACTACTCTACTATTGATGGCTCAATAATAAAGGTCCCTAATTCCCCATCACTCTGCTTCAATAGACGATGCCAATCGGCTTCAATTATGTCAACAGATAAAATACAGTTCCCCAGATCGTCGTACGCCTTCTGCTGTATCACGTCAAGTCGGTAAAACAGACCAAGATAATGCCCAGCATTTGCTGGTATCCGCAAGGATAACTCTAAAACAACCTTACCAACCATTACGTTGATAGCTTCTTTTATGAGATCTAAGCCTTTTTGTTGCTGGGCCGAAACCCATACTCGCCTAGGTACACCTTCGTCATCGTAATCGATTCTAGGGTTTACCTCCTCTAACAAGTCAATCTTATTACAGACAACTAGTTGAGGAATTTCTTCTGCACCAATCTCTTTGAGCACGCTCTGAACTTGCTCAAAGTTATCCTCCATATTCTCGTCATGACAATCGACAATATGCAGCAATAGATCGGCTTCTCGAGTTTCTTGTAACGTGGCCTTAAATGCCGCCACTAAGTCGTGTGGCAAATGGCGAATAAAACCAACGGTATCAGCTAAAATCACATCACCATTCTTTAAATCTAACTTTCGTAAAGTAGGATCTAGAGTAGCAAATAACTGATCTGCAGCATAAACCTCTGAAACTGTCAGCGAGTTGAACAGAGTTGATTTGCCCGCGTTGGTGTAGCCAACTAATGAAACTGTCGCCAAATCACTGCGACGACGTGCTCTTCTACTCTGCTCTCGCTGTTTATCTACTTTTGCTAAACGCTTATTGATGTTGCCTATTCGACCACGAAGTAATCGTCTATCGGTTTCGAGCTGAGTTTCCCCAGGACCTCGCATGCCGATACCACCTTTTTGGCGCTCCAGATGCGTCCAACCACGAATAAGGCGAGTCGACATATGGCGCAACTGCGCTAGCTCCACCTGTAACTTACCTTCGTAGGTACGCGCTCTCTGTGCAAAAATATCAAGAATGAGTGTTGTACGATCTAGCACACGACACTGACAAACCACCTCAAGATTCCTCTCTTGAGCTGGACTCAATGTATGATTAAAAATCACCACATTGGCCTCTGTCGCAGCCACCAAAGCTGCTATCTCATCCGCCTTACCAGAACCGACAAAAAATTTCCGATCTGGTGAGCGACGGCTGGCAGTGATTACTCCGACTTGCCGGGCTCCTGCCGAATCCACTAAAAGCTGTAATTCGACTAAATCTTCCCTACGGTCTTCATCGGAAAAATCAATATGGACAAGGACGGCATCTTCACCCGCCTCATAACGATCAAACAAATGCTCGCTCCTTAAAAAACTTACTCACTAGTCTCATCTGGCTGACCATTTTGTCCAGGTGTAGCATGATGATTGCTAACATTAAATGGACGAGCTGGTACAACAGTAGAGATCGCGTGCTTGTAAACCATCTGACTAACCGTGTTTTTAAGCAAGATAACAAATTGATCGAAAGACTCAACTTGGCCTTGTAATTTGATGCCATTAACAAGATAAATTGAAACAGGAACGCGCTCACGGCGAAGTGCGTTCAAAAATGGGTCTTGTAAAGATTGCCCCTTAGCCATTTTATAATTTCCTTTTTAATAAAAATAAGTAGTAAAACTAATACAACATAACTTTCTTGTTTAGATTTAGTATTATATAGCTAGAGCGAATTAGCTAGCGACAATGTCGCAATACGGTATTTAGATTCGTCTCTGCGCCACTTTCCAACCAATTTAACTCTGGCCAACCACGTAACCATGTTAATTGACGCTTAGCTAATTGCCTAGTAGCAATTATCCCCTTTTCGACCATAGTATTATAGTCATAATCACCATCTAGATACTGCCAGCACTGTCTGTAGCCAACGCACCTCATAGATGGAAGATCTGAATGCAGTTCTTTTCTCAGTTTAAGATGACTAACTTCTTCTACTAAACCTTGATTTAACATCAATTTGAATCTTTCTTCTATAGAAAGATGTAACACTTTTCGATCTTTTGGCGCAATAGCAAATTGAATCACCTCATAAGGAAGAGGTTCAGACTTAATTTGTGTCAGCTCTGTCAAGGTTTTACCACTGATCCGGTAGACCTCTAATGCCCTCGATAAACGTTGAGGATCATTTGGATGAATACGTTCTGCTGAGACAGGGTCCAATCGATTTAGTTCATCATGCAAATGCTGCCAACCAAATTCTTCGGCTTCTTTTGCTATCTGCTCCCTTATCGGCTCATCCGCTGCTGGTAAAGGAGATAAGCCCTCTAACAAAGCCTTGAAATAAAGCATTGTGCCGCCAACCAATAGAGGTGTCTTGCCCAATCCAATGATATCGCCGATCTCTCTGAGCGCGTCAACTCTGAAATCTGCTGCTGAATAGCTCTCCAAGGGATCACGGATATTAATCAATCTGTGCGGTGCAACAGCAAGCTCTTCTGCCGTTGGTTTTGCACTGCCTATATCCATGCCTCGATATATCAACGCCGAATCTACAGATATTATTTCGCAGTTATGATTTTTAACCAATTCAATCGCTAACGCAGTTTTTCCTGAAGCCGTTGGCCCCATAAGCGTTATGATTTTCGGTAAGTTTGCTTGTGTCACTCGATTATACTTCCAACTTATTCAGTGCTCGTATCGAACATCGTCTACATTTAATTCAATCTAAAATGTGATACAACTACTGTGTATTCAATTGTGCTTCTAACCAAGACTGCCAGGGTAACGCTGTGGTCAGCATCATTAACTCTTGCTGTACACTTTCCTCTGACTGAAGCAGCTCCAGCCAAATACTCTCTGGCACACTAAGATCTTGCTTCACTTGGCTGACCAACCAAGATGCTAAAGCGTCCTGACTCGGCTCCTCAAATCGAAACCATTGTAAAAGTTCAGGTACCACTGTAACCAGCCGACTCTGCCTTAGATATGGGGGCACTTTCTTTATTATCAACTGCCCCAGACGAATAGTTAACTCAATTCCTATTTTCCTTAATAACACTTCTCTTTGCTCTATCGTTTCAATCCAATCCTCATCCATGGCGATCGAAACAGGCATTAACAATGGCTGACTAATCAAGCCCAGATCCAGTTTACTGGCAATATTCACTTGTAAGAGTTTATCTGCTACTTTTTCTATGGATAACAAACTCAGCTCTTCACCTTTGGCCAGCACCCAGTATTGATTGGCTAAAACTGCCGGAGCAGCCGGCAGGCCTCCTTCTATTGCCAACTCATTTACTGTATTTGGCACATTGGGTGTTGTGAGTAAGGCACCATAAGCAGCAATGCTCTCAGAACTCGGAAGCTCTGTTTGTGGCCGTGATGAGGAACGAGTGTTTGATAAACGGTCTCCAGAGACGTATGACGCATTCATGTTTCGAGACAATTGGGGAGTAATGCTTGGCCCACTGGCAGTCGTCCTAGCTTGTTCCATTGCTTTTACAGGCTCATTGACTGCTCCGGCCTTGGAGTGACTAGCTTGCTGGTATTTAGCGTCATGGATACTAAGTTCTGGTGCATTGAGTGCATCAGGGGCTATTTCACTAAAATGGGTCTCTTGAGCTGGCAATGCTTGTCCCACTTGCGCTAAAGCAGACTGCAGTACCTGCAGAATATAATCATGTATATAGCGACTCTGGTGAAACCTGACCTCATGCTTTGCTGGATGCACATTGACATCGACTTGATGTGGATCCAAATCAAGCATTAGCACATAACTCGCTTGCGCACCGGTCACATGCTCGGCAAAAGCTTGCCTGACAGCGTGATTGACTAACCTGTCACGAACCAAACGTCCATTAACATAAAAATACTGAGTATCGCTAGCGGGTGACTCAAAGTAAGGAGATTGAATATAGCCACTTAACTTTAAATCATCATGCTCACAATTAATTTCAATTGCCTGTTGAGCAAATTTTTTGCCACTAATCTGAGCTAATCGCTGTAAATACTGATCTGAAGTCTTAGCGGGTCGATAATTCCTTACCGTTTTACCATTATTTTTTAATGTAAAGTGAATTTCACTCCGTACGAGTGCAATTCGTTTAAGCCACTCATCGATATGAGTAAATTCTGTCTTATCACTTTTAAGGAAACGTCTTCTCGCTGGCGTATTAAAAAACAAATCAACCGCTTCAACCGTCGAGCCAACGGGGTGGGCGGCAGGTATTACCTTAACAGCCATATCAGAACCTTCGGCATAGGCTTGCCAGGCTTCAGACTGCTCCTCAGTACGAGACGTTAACGTTAAGCGAGACACTGAACTGATACTCGCTAATGCTTCACCACGAAAACCAAAGCTTAAGATGGCATCGAGATCATCTAAGGTACTTAGTTTAGATGTTGCATGTCTAGACAATGCTAGTGCAAGCTCATCTTTAGGGATACCTGAGCCATTATCATGTATTTTTATGAGTTTACTGCCACCCTTTTCGATCTCTATATCGACTCTGGTAGCTCCTGCATCTAAGCTATTTTCAACCAGCTCTTTGATAACAGAGGCTGGGCGTTCAACAACCTCACCGGCTGCAATTTGGTTTGCTAGCTGAGGGGGTAATATTTGAATAGTCATGTTATTTAACTCTCAAAACAGGGCAATAACTTAGCTTAACGACAGTAAGCTAAGCTCGTGGTATAACGAGTTTCTGACCTATACGTATATTGTTAGATTTGAGTTTATTGGCCTTTTTAATACTTAAAACTGAGACTTGATATCTATGGGCTATAACAGAGAGTGACTCACCTTTGCGTACGTTATGCTTGAGTGAGCCTTTACTTGCCATCAGCGAATTAATTGGAGGGTTACTCTCAAAGTATCTCTGCACACCCTTATGGACAGCCTTTGCAATATTATTCTGATGATCTCTTTGTGATAGCAACCTCTCCTCTTTGTGGTTCGAGATAAAGCCTGTCTCAACCAAAATTGAAGGGATATCAGGGGATTTTAATACGCCAAAACTAGCCGACTCTGGCTTATGCTTATGTAACTTAGTCACTTTCCCTAATTGCGACAACACAACATCAGCGATATCATGGCTACTCACCATTGAACTATCCATCTTCATATCGAGAATAGTTCTGGCCAAGTACTGTTCACTATCACTGTTTTGAATGATCTCACCCGCGCCACCTAAAAGCTCTGAATGCTTTTCTTTATGCTCGAGCCACTGACCAATTTCACTGTTTGCTCTTCTCATTGACAACACCCAAACGGATGCGCCTCTGGGCTGAGGAGAGGTAAAAGCATCGGCATGAATGGAAACAAGAAGATCGGCTTTACTGTTTCTGGCAATCTCTGAGCGCTTGTTAAGATTAACAAAGTAATCCCCAGTACGTGTCATCACCGCCTTCATACCTGGTGTTGCATTAATTTTAGCTTCGACTTTTTTTGCTATCTGCAAAACAATTGTCTTTTCATAGATCCCTGTTGGACCTATGGACCCTGGATCATCTCCACCATGGCCAGCATCAATGGCAACAATAACATCACGCAATTTAGTTTTAGGCTGAGTAGGTTTGCTAATGGATGGCACATGGCTATCGTCGAGATCCACCACTAATCGATTTCCATAAGGTGCTGTTGGCGAAAGTGCAAACAAACTAGCTTTGACCGGTTTTACCAGGTCGATAACTAAACGCAATGTTCCCTTGGAAGGCGGCTTACTGATCCTGACTTTTTTTACCAACTTACTATTATTAGCAATTTTACTTAAGTTAAGTTTGGTTGAAGTCCCTTTAAGATCGACGACTAAACGATAAGGACTCGTCAGGTTAAAATGGGTATAAGCTGGAGCTTGACTGAGATCGAAAACCACCCGCGTAGACTCAGGAGCGGCCCAGATACGTACCCCATCGAGCTTATTAGCACTTTGAACGACAAATGACGTACCCAGTGAAAACATAACCAGCAGGATTTTTAGAAAACTTTCGATTTTTATCATTATTATTTAAATTTACTTAGCAGCGCTTGCCCTTGAGGAGTTCCCGAGGTGATTTCAACGTCTCTACCTGTTCCCACATATTTCATTGTAATGCTGATGTCGGCAATAGGCATTAAGCCATGGCCACGATCTGGCCACTCGACAATACAAACACTTTTATCGGTGAAGTAATCCCTGATCCCCATGTACTCAAGTTCTTCAGGATCGCTTAATCGGTAAAGATCAAAATGGAACAGATCAATATTTTCGAGTTCATAGGGCTCAACTATGGCATATGTAGGGCTTTTCACCGTACCATGATGCCCTAAAGCCTGAATTAAACCTCGACTTAAGGTCGTTTTCCCTGCTCCGAGTTCACCAGATAAATTAACTGTTAAAGGCGGTGAAATAATTTGAGCTAAACGTCTACCCAAATCCACTGTATCCTGCTCACCCTCTAGAAAAACCTTAACCGATGCCATTGTATTAAGTTTACCTGTCATAAAGCTGATTCGAACCCAATACTTTATAGCAAATAATCTAACAGCTAAACAAATTTCATAAAATAGCAGGCATTCACTCGTTAAATATTATTTACCAAAGATCGAATATGCGGCATAAGATCACTCGCTAGCATGCCACGCTCCCCTTGCAATGCTGCACGGTCTGCTGCTGCACCATGAATGACAACGCCCATGATTGCAGCATCTAGTAAGCTATGGTTTTGAGACAAAAGCGCGCCAATCACCCCTGACAATACATCTCCACAGCCACCACTGGCTAACCCAGGATTTCCTACCGGTGCGACTACACACTGCTTACCGTCAGTGATCAGGGTGCCAGGCCCTTTCAGAACAACAATACCACCATACTTTGCCTGAATATCTTGAGCTGCTTTAAATCTATCTTTCTCTACATTTTCAATCGAGCAAGCTAACAGTCGAGCAGCTTCTCCACTGTGGGGAGTTAATATCCAATTACCTTGAGATCTGGGCTCTTCACTGAGCAGGTTCAATGCGTCAGCATCTAACACACAGGGCTTGTCACTGAGAGCCACGGCCTTAAGTAGATTATAGCCCCAAGTCTGTTTGCCTAGACCTGGACCGATGACGAGAGTATGTGCCCAACCGAGTCGGAGATAAACTTCCATATCAACCAATTCACAACCCCAAAACATCAGTTCAGGTCGGTTAGCGTTAACCGTATTTTGATGCTCTGGTCTTGAAATCACATTGACCAAGCCAGCACCAGCCCTTAAACAGGCCTCTCCTGCAAGTCTAACCGCTCCCGCCATACCATTATCGCCACCTATTACTGTGACTTTTCCTGATAATCCCTTATGGCTATCTCTGGCACGAGGAATAATCCTTGCTCTCACAAATTTATCGGTAACTTGCGTTACTACTGTTGTGGGTAAGAAAGGAGACATTCCCAATGATGCAAGCATGATTTTTCCGCAGCAATGTCTCGCGTGCCCCGTCATCAACCCTTGCTTCAATGCGCCAAATGTTATCGTCATATCAGCCTCGATAGCACAAGCACTGTAGCCTGTATCAGGGATTATTCCTGATGGGACATCGATACTCAGCACCCATGCCTTTGACATATTTACCGTATCAATGATATCCCTAATGGTCTCTCTGACTTCGCCATTAACACCTACACCTAATAAACCATCAACAATAACTTCAGCGGTCGCAATACGATCTAAATCGACTTTCTCCACGCTGCCGCCTAGACAAATGTATGCATCTCGGCAGCGGGCAAAATCTAGACGACTTGCTTGTTCAGCTTCCGTTCTTGATACCGCCATTAATGAAACTAGGTACCCAGACTCAATTAACTTACTGGCACAAATAAATGCATCGGCACCATTATTTCCATAACCTGCCAACACTAAAATAGGCACGTCTTTACTATGCCTTTTCGATAACAGTCTAAATGCGGCATTGCCTGCTAATTCAATTAGCTCAAAATTGGTTAGCTCTCCAGTAGCAAGATAATCTTGCTCTGCTTGGTTAATTTGTTCACTGGTGTACATTTCACAAGGAAGCTCTAGTTCTTCTTTATGCATAAATATCTCCCTCATAAGTCAATATCGAAACGATATAGTGCTCATTAAATAATAAAAACAAGATTAGTAGTTAGAGTCTGAAGCGACCAATAGTTTCTGTCGTTACTCGTTTTAAATCAGTAAAATTTGATCTCGAACAAGAAACCTTGCACAGGTAATAAAATACAGATTTTTGACTATAAAGCTGATAGAAAAATATGACTTAACGGTTCATTACCAGAATTAATTACGACAACCTACAAAGACTAACAATTCAAAACTAGCCCAACATTTTCTTATAAAAAAAGGTGCCAGATGGCACCTTTTCAGTGAAAACGGAGCAATATCTAAGCCTATATATCATCCATACGAATACAGCTATGAACCAGCCTTTGCTGTTGTATTTTTTCTACTCGTACCAAGTCATTTAAGGCACCAGAGATATCTATAGAGGATGAATGCTCAGCCGTTTTTTGCAAAAGTTCAATTAATCGATTATCTAAATTTAGATGGAGATCTAAAACATCTTCCTCAGTCATATTGGCCGTTAGCACTGTGTCGTGACATCTCTTAACAAAATCTTCAAAACTAATATCTTTATACCAAGTATCTAAAACTTTCTTTGGGGCTTCATCGATGTAGTTCTCTAACTTTTCAGCCACCCCTTTTTGATGCTGCTGAAAGTACTCAAGCATCATTTTGACCCTCGTTGAGTCAGCTTCAACTTGTAATCGACTATATAATTTAGACATCTCTATTCGGCAAGTTGCAACATAACCTAGTAGTTCGCTTAGCTGTTGAAATCGCATTATCGCACTCCAAAAATTCTTGCCAAAAGCTGGCTCAATTAATCATCTATGTGGCTATTATGGGGACTAATTGGAAATGAATATTTGAACAAGTTCAAACTTTAGTACTTCCCACTCGGCTACATTAGAGATTGTTAAAGAGTTTCGCCATCCATCACGTAAATGACCATAAAGTGATGTAGGTATGAAATAGCTGAATAATGAGAGATAAAGTCGCTTAAAACTTAATATTTTGGAAGTTTGAATCGAAGGAGAAAGTAGAAGGAGGAAATTGGAGCGAGTTCTTGATTTAAACTGAAGGAGGTCGAACCGGCTCTCGTTTCGAGATAGCTATACCTTGGCATAGAGCGAGGTATCGTTTTTTTCTACGAGCACAACTGAGCTAATGTCGCGTAAAATTTTATACTTGGATGTTTGATATCGAAGAGGAAGATTGGAGCGACCATTCTTTTCATAAAAAGTGGGTTCGAAACAAACAACCGATGACTTATACCTTGGAAAGGTATCGCCATTTTGATCTAAATAAAGAGTCAACTGAGCTAATGTCGCGTAATCTTTTATATTTGGAAGTTTGATATCGGAGAGGAAGATTGGAGCGACATATCGGGTTCGAACCGATGACCTATACCTTGGCAAGGTACCGCCCTTTTGCTCTAAACAAAGAGTCAACTGAGCCTAATGTCGCGTAATCTTTTAAATTGGAGCGACCATTCTTTTCATAAAGAGTGGGTTCGAACCGGCTATGGTTTCGAGATAGTCTATACCTTGGCAAGGAGCGAGGTATCGTTTTTTTCTACGAGCACAACTGAGCTAATGTCGCATAAAATTTTATATTTGGAAGTTTGATATCGAAGAGGAAGATTGGAGCGACATATCGGGTTCGAACCGATGACCTATACCTTGGCAAGGTATCGCTCTACCAACTGAGCTAATGTCGCTTTAAACTTTATAGTCTCGAATAATTGGCGTATTCAAAACGTTTTTAAATTGGAGCGACATATCGGGTTCGAACCGATGACCTATACCTTGGCAAGGTATCGCTCTACCAACTGAGCTAATGTCGCTGAAACTTTTTAGTCTCGAATATTTGGCGTATTCAAAACGTTTAAATTTGGAGCGACATATCGGGTTCGAACCGATGACCTATACCTTGGCAAGGTATCGCTCTACCAACTGAGCTAATGTCGCAAATCTTTCTTTCAAACAACCTCAACTGTAAACATCACTATAAGGTATCGTCTTTCCACCTTTAGCAACTGAGCTAATGTCGCTGAAACTTTATAGTCTCGAATATTTGGCGTATTCAAAACGTTTTTAATTGGAGCGACCATTCTTTTCATAAAGAGTGGGTTCGAACCGATGACCTATACCTTGGCAAAAAAAAAGGCATCAACTCTTTCAAGTAGTCAACTGAGCGAATGTCGCTTTCAATCTTTTAAATTTGGAGCGACATATCGGGTTCGAACCGATGACCTATACCTTGGCAAGGTATCGCTCTACCAACTGAGCTAATGTCGCAAATTTTTCTTTCAAACAACCTCAACTGTAAGCATCACATAAGGTATCGTCGTTCAACCTTTAGCAACTGAGCTAATGCCGTCTAATCTGTCTCTACAACCTTAAACGACACAAGCCGTAAAGTTGAGGCCGCATTATATGAGAATTTCATATTGCTGCAACCCCTTCTTGAAAATAAATTGACTGATTGGTCAAATTTTAAATACTTTTGCGCGATAATACTGCAATTCGGCTATAGATTCCTGAATATCAACTAAGGCTTTGTGTGTTCCCTGCTTAGTAAAACCATTCATTAACTCAGGACTCCAACGTCGTGTGAGCTCTTTTATGGTACTTACATCGATATTTCGGTAATGAAAGTAGTCTTCCAATTTTGGCATATACTTGTTCATAAAGCGTCTATCTTGACCTATGCTATTACCACACATAGGTGAAGTACTTTTAGGAACATACTGTGAAATAAACTCAAGCGTCATAGCAACGGCATCATCTTCGCTATATTGACTTGTGCGAACTCTATCAACTAAACCGGATTCCCCATGATGCTTTTGATTCCAATCATCCATTTTAGCTAATTGTTCATCAGTCTGATAAATAGCAATCACAGGTCCTTGTGCAAGAATATTTAACTCTTTATCTGTCACTATTGTTGCGATCTCAATGACCCTATCTACATTGGGCTCTAGCCCTGTCATCTCTAAATCTACCCAAATGAGGTTGTTTGCATCTGCAACCATAGATCTGCCTTTTGTTCCTGTTTGCCTAAATTCAGGCTTTTTTGTTTAAGACCGTGTATCATACTGCTTTTTTAAGCAACACAAAATCACCTTATTTACGATGACAAAACTGTGAGTAAAAAGAAACCCCTAAGTCAGGGCCAAAGACGCCGTATGCAAGCCAACCAAGAAAAAAGGCTGCAACGGAAAGATTCAGGTAACAATGCCCCTGAATTACAGGATAGTTCACTTGAGCCAGAACAGCTCGGAACTGTCATTTCTCGTTTTGGGCAGCATGCTGATGTTGAAACCGAATCAGGGCAAGTCGTACGCTGTAATATTCGCCGTAATATTCAAAGCTTAGTCACCGGCGACAAAGTGATTGTGCGATTGGCTGTAGAAATGTCTACAGGAATAGCCGGCGTAGTAGAAGCCGTTCATCCTCGCCATTCCTTGCTCTCGCGGCCGGATCTCTATGACGGCATCAAGATCATTGCTGCTAATATCGATCAAATCTTGATTGTTTCTTCGATAGTCCCGAGTTTTACCACTCAAATAATCGACCGTTATTTAGTTGCAGCAGAAGACACTGGTATCTCACCGATAATAGTGCTCAACAAGATCGATCTCCTGACCGAAGAGGATCGCCCTGAAGTAGAGGCGGCACTCAAGCGCTATCAAGATATAGGCTATCAAGTCTTCCAAATAAGCAGTCACACTGGCCAAGGTGTCGATGATATAAAAGCCTTATTGAATGAAAAAGTCAGTATTTTCGTTGGCCAATCCGGTGTAGGTAAATCATCAATCATTAACGCTATGATGCCTGATGCTGAGCTCGCTATTGGCGATGTTTCGCAAAACTCAGGTCTGGGACAACACACAACCACGACGGCTAAGCTAATGCATTTTGCTAGCGGAGGCGATCTGATTGATTCTCCTGGAGTTCGTGAATTTGCACTATGGCATCTGCCAGCCGAAAGAGTTGGAGAGTGTTTTATTGAGTTCCGAGAATATCTAGGCACTTGTAAATTCAGGGATTGTAAGCACAAGAATGATCCTGGCTGTGCCATCACCGATGCATTTAATGATGGCAAGATAGCAGAAGATCGATACAACAATTATCATAAAATCATCTCCAGCCTAAATGAAATGCGCCACGCAAGACATTTCAGAGCCAGTGATGAATAAAAAGTAAGTCGCAATATTTTAAGGGAAGAACACGTGGATAAAGTAAAAATTGCACTGCAATATATTATGCCTAAGCACTTACTATCACGACTAGTGGGTAAACTAGCCGCTGCTGAATTAGGTGCGCTAACAACTGCAGGAATTAAATGGTTTATTAAGCAGTATAAGATCGATATGAGCGAAGCTGCTCAGAGCGATCCTGAAGCTTATAAGACCTTTAATGACTTTTTTACACGCGCTCTTAAGCCTGGTGTACGCCCTATGGCTGATGATCATAACTATATTGTCCATCCGGTAGATGGTGCGGTTAGCCAATGTGGTCCAATCAAAGACGGTCAGATCTTTCAAGCTAAGGGGCATGAATATTCGTCACTTGCACTATTAGGCGATCAAGCTAATGATGCTAAACGTTTTGAAGATGGTGACTTTGCGACTATTTACCTAGCACCAAAGGATTATCACCGTATTCATATGCCAGTCAAAGGTACATTGTCAAAAATGACTTATGTGCCTGGAGAGCTATTTTCGGTTAATCCATTAACAGCAGAGAATGTTCCAGGTTTATTTGCGCGTAATGAACGAGTCGTTGCCATATTTGAAACTGAAATTGGTCCAATGGCGATGGTATTAGTTGGCGCAACAATAGTTGCCAGCATTGAGACTGTTTGGGCGGGGACTGTTACTCCACCTACAGGTAAAAATGTTTTCACCTGGGAATATCCAACAGAGGGTCCAGAAGCATTGACGCTAGAAAAAGGTGCTGAAATGGGCAGATTTAAGCTAGGCAGTACAGTCGTTATGCTATTCGCTAAAGACGCTTTAGATGAATTTGCAGAAGCTGTTCAGCCAAAGGCCGTCACTCGTCTGGGGCAGCCATTCGCAAAAATTGAGGATTAATGTCTCCAAACCATGATAAAAAACAATCAGGTTTATTAGAATTACACTTAGCTGTGTTGCTTTTTGGCGGCACAGCTCTCTTCTCAAAACTCATCCCACTTAATGCACTCGATATCACTCTGCTACGCTGTGTTGTCGCCGCCATTGTTTTAGCTTTAATTGTAAAAGCCAGTCAAAACAAGCTACGTCTTGGCTCTACAAAAGATTATTTCATTGCTGTAGGCCTTGGAGTCATCGTTAGCTTACATTGGGTAACCTATTTCGCATCAATGCAGCTATCGTCAGTCGCTATAGGTATGATTGCTTTCTTTACCTATCCGGTGATGACCGTCTTAGTTGAACCATTCATCACTGGCAATCGTATTAAAAGAGCCGATATAGCTAGTGGCTTAACCGTACTTTTAGGTGTCATCCTACTTATTCCTGAAGCTAATTTGGGTAACGATGTCACTCTGGGTATTGCTATCGGTATTCTATCTGCTGTTTTTTTTACGGCTCGAAACCTGCTTCATAAGCGCTACTTTTCTGCATACTCAGGTCCACAGGCTATGTTTTACCAAACTGGTGTCGCAGTGCTTTTTCTCGCACCTTGGCATACTGTAGAGCTTGACCAGATAGAACAAAATGTCTGGTGGTTAATTGTATTACTTGGCGTCGTGTTTACTGCAGCACCTCACGCTCTGTTTACCACGGCGCTACGCCACCTTAGCGCAAAGACAGTTAGCCTGGTTTCTTGCTTACAACCTTTTTATGGTGCAGTGTTTGCCTTAATCATATTAGGAGAAAACTTGGATTTAAAAACGGCATTTGGTGGATTCTTGGTCGTTGCAACGGCTATATTTGAAACTCAACAGAGCCGCAAGGCACTAGACAGATAGAGAATATTTTCAGTAAACCCCTTATCTACCTCAGCAGACCCCATTCAGATATATATTTTTCATTTCTGATCAGAATCACGTTAAATAGCAAAAAAAAGAAGCGATATTCTGGCGGTTTTATTGGTAAGATATCTCAGCCTCCTTCTCTAATCAGCATCAAGAAATATGCTTTTATCTAAACGTAATTTATTCCTCGTTATCATAGCGTTTATCGCCTTTAGCTCTTATGCTAATTCTCCTTTAGAGCTCAATAAGCGGTTAGGGATCAGTCAACCTACAGCCACAAGCTTATCCGCTGAGCAACAGCTAGCGCTTATCGAGCGAAAGATTGAAGAGCAAGGCTTGCTTGAGAGCAATTATCTTCAGCTGGTCAGCCACTACCAAGCTCATAAACATAACCTTGAGCAGCAGTTAGTTGAAGCCAACACACCATTGCCTCGGTCAAAAAATAACGGCCTAACTCAACAGGCTTCTTTGGCCTATTTAAGGCTCTCTGAATTAAAAGAAGTCGATGCCGATTTGGATGTCAAAGTCACTGACTTAATAAAAAGACACAACCAGCTACCCACTCTCATTGTGGCGGCTAGGCAATTGCTCTCTCAGCATAAAAAAAATCTATTGGATGACTCCAATACCCACCAAGCTCAACTTCTAAAAGCACAGCGTCAACTCTATATTCAAACACTTTCAACTCTTGAGGCTGAGTTAGCCAGCAGTCAAAAGCGCATCAACCTTAATCAGCAGCAACTATTAATTGTCAGGCAGCAACTGTCACAACAGGAAGGTCTGATTGAGATTATCAATAAGGCTATGGCTAAACAGCGAGAGGCTCTCACTGATACCACCATAGCTAATAGCTTATTTGAAACCTCGACAGAGCAAGATCCTCTCACTCAAAGATTGAGTCAGCAGAATCAAAAATACGCAGAACAGCTAAAAAGCTTAACCCAGAAAACCAATCTAGTAGTATTTGAGCAAGAAGAAGCAGAAAACCTCTATCAACTCCAGGCCAAGCAACTGACAAATGTCCAACAGCAAATCGGTCTAATTAAGCTCAACTCGGGCTTCGGTGAGCGTTTCCTACAGATACTACAGTCTTTGCCTGCCGCTCCAGACCACGAAAGACTGCAAACAAAAATAGCTCAAGCCAGGCTAATGAGGTACCAGCTAGAACAAGACCAAACCGGAAATGCCCAGCAACTTTCAACCTCAGAGCCTTTAACTAAGATCCAGCTTAGGTTGCTCAATTCACAAAACGATTTACTCACTCAGCTTATTCAAAGCCAAGATCTGTTTCTAAATGAACTTACAGATTTGAGAGTCGTGTATGAGCAATTAACTCAACAGCATATTGCACTGAAAAGTATCCTCAATGAACATCTTTTTTGGGTCCCAAATGCTAACTCTATTGATAAACTTTGGGTTACTGATTTCTTTCAAAGTACAAAGTGGCTAGCGACCAAACTATCATGGACTGACATCTCTATCTCACTGGATGAGCAGAGTGACTTCTGGTCATGGTGGATAATCTTACTGGTGCTTTGTCTGGTCGCTCAAGATATATCAACACCTAAATTTAAGAATGCCATGACGCAAGACATCACCTTTGTCGGCAATGTAACCCAAGATCAATTCACCTTTACCTTGCGCGCGCTATTAAACTCCTTAGCTTATAGCATAATAAAACCACTACCCGTGATCAGCGCAGGTGCAATATTACTGCTATCAAACCAAAATCTAACCGCCGCTATAGGCATGGGGGTATTAGCGATAGGTTTACTCTATCTCTTGTATCGCTTCAGTTATCTGCTTGCCTTGGATAAAGGTGTTCTCATCGGTCACTTTAAGGGGGAGCAAGCTATCATCAGAGAAGGTCAGCTCCGCTTCAAGACTTTTGTTCTCATGGCTATTCCTTTCTTCGGCGTCATGGGCTTCACTGAATTTATAGATAATTCAGTGTTAAGAAATAGCATAGGCCGGGGCGCATTTATTATTTTCAGTATTATTTTATTTTTGTTCTATAGAGATATTCTTTCTTTATCCAAAAAAGAGAAACACCAACATCAAGCTGACAAAAATAAGAAGTTAATGCAGCGCTTACTCTGGAGTGTATTACTGCTAGTACCACCACTTTGCGCAATTTTAGCCTTTAGAGGCTACTACTACACCGCATTTCAAGTCTTGCTTCAGTTACAGTTATCACTGCTGCTTTCGTTAGGCTTTATGTTGCTTTATCAATTAATTAAGCGTTGGATGCTAATTGAAAGAAGACGTATCGCTTTCGATAGAGCAAAAGCCAGACGTGCTGAAATTTTACTTCAACGTGAGCGCGGTGAAGATCCTCAAAATAATAATGATTCTTTAGATACTTACGAAGAACCTATTGTCGATCTGGAAACCATTTCTAGCCAGTCATTAGGTTTAGTCCGCTCGCTGTTTTTATTAGCATTTTTAGCAAGTTTAGTGGGGCTATGGACCCAGACTCACACGGCGCTGTTTTCATTACTCGATGGTATTACTCTCTGGACTAGCAATACCTTAGTCAATGGAATTGAACAGCAAATACCCATTACTTTAAAATCCCTTTTACTCGGGCTTATCATCGTTGGCTTCTCACTAATGATAGCCACTAACCTCCCAGGTCTAATCGAACTCACAATCCTTCAAAGGCTAGACTTAAGTCAGGGAACAGGCTTCGCGATTACTACGATGAGCCGTTACTTAGTGGTGTTTTTCGGCATATTAAGTGGCTTTTCAACCTTAGGCATGGAGTGGTCTAAATTACAGTGGCTAATTGCAGCTCTATCATTAGGATTGGGCTTTGGTTTGCAAGAAATATTTGCCAACTTCATTTCCGGCCTCATTATCTTATTCGAAAAACCAGTCAGGATTGGTGATACCGTTACCATTCGAGAGCTAACTGGCACGGTGAGCAAGATTCAAATACGTGCGACCACCATCATAGACTGGGATAGAAAAGAAATTATTATTCCCAATAAGGCATTTATTACCGAGCAACTTATTAACTGGTCATTGTCAGATCCGATCACTCGGGTTGTCGTGTATGTGTCTGTCGCACGTGACTCCGATCCGGCTAGGGTTGAGGCATCACTTTACCAAGCTGTACAAGAGTGTGATGATGCCTTAGAAAGCCCTGAGCCTGAGGTATGGTTTGCAGGATTTGGTAAACACACCCAAGATTATGAAGTGCGAGCCTTCGCTAAAGATATGAATACACGCTGGCCTTTACGTCACAAGCTACATAAAGCAATCAGCAAAAAATTAAAAGAGAATGATCTTGAGCTTGCGTATCCGCAGTTGGAAGTGCACATTAATAATGCCCAAGGTAAAGATCCTCAAGGACTGATACGCAGCTAATGATTATTTTTGCTCACCGAGGTGCCAGTGGTTATGCGCCGGAAAATACCATGGCAGCCATGAAAAAAGCGATAGCGTTAGGCATTAACGCCATTGAATTTGATATACACAATGTCGAGGGCGAACTGTATGTTTTTCATGATCGTCGCTTAGATAATAAAAGCAGTGGCAGCGGGTTAATAGAAGAGGTTAGTCGTCAGTATCTTAGTTCTATTAATGTTGAAGGAGAACCGATCCCAACATTGTGGGAGGTAATGAACTACCTCAGCCAGCATGACTGCTTGGTCAATATTGAACTTAAGGGAATGAAGTCATTAGAGCCATTCATAAAAATCTACCCCCGTTTAGTCACAGATCTGCATATAGCACCAGAAAACTTACTCATTTCATCGTTTAATCATGGTTTTTTAGCGAAATTTCGCCATCTCTTTCCACTATCCCGTATTGCACCATTATTTGAAGGTATCGAATTACAAGCTAATTCTACTGCCCACAAACTCGATGCTTACTCACTTCATCTTAGCCTAAGCTTTATCAACCAAGAGATCATTACTCAAGCTCAAGCTGAGGGACGAAAAGTGTTTGTCTACACTGTAGATCATGAGGAAGATATCATAGGTCTGCGTCAGATGGGGGTCGATGGTATATTTACCAACTTTCCTGATAGAGCTGCAAATATTCTCAAAGTAAGATAACCAGTATCAAACTCCCATCGCCACAAATGTCATAGACATATTAGCTTTAGTGCTTATTTTTTCAGTATAAAATTTCAAGCAAATATTTATTTTCAACCTACAATGTATTTATCTGACCTAGAGTCGTGATCAGGTCCAAAAATAATAGCGGGTCTACAGAATAAGGCTGGGGTAAGGATGAGGCACAAGTTACTGTTGCTCACGAATAAGAATGAAAGATACCGAAATTTACTCAAGTCATGTCACTTGCCTGATATCGAAATTTTAGACGATGATACTCAAAATATTTCTCAAGCAGATATTTGGCTAGCAGAACCTGCTTTGGCAGCCCCCTTACTGCCGCACGCTAAAGAGATGCTCTGGATGCAATCGACCTTAGCTGGTGTTGACGCTCTAGTCAGTCCTCGGCAACGAAAAGATTATCAACTTACCAACGTTAGAGGTATTTTTGGACCACTAATGAGTGAATACCTGTTTGGTTACTTGCTCGCCCACCAAAGAGAGCACTACAAATATAGATCCCAACAAGAGAAGAAGATTTGGCAACCTGGAAACTTCAAAACCTTGCAGGGTCAACACTTACTCTTGCTCGGTACTGGAAATATAGCTAAGCATCTAGCACAAACAGCAAAACACTTCGGCATGTATGTCACGGGGATCAATCGCGGAGCAAAGCCAACGAGAGGGTTCGATCATGTAGATACCCTCTCTAACCTGACTAAATACTTGCCCCAAGCAGATGCTATTGCCAGCATATTACCCAGCACGCC
The DNA here is from genome assembly GCF_007004545.3 of Shewanella eurypsychrophilus. Classification (NCBI taxonomy): domain Bacteria; kingdom Pseudomonadati; phylum Pseudomonadota; class Gammaproteobacteria; order Alteromonadales; family Shewanellaceae; genus Shewanella; species Shewanella eurypsychrophilus. The sequence continues at coordinate 5,018,803 of NZ_CP045503.2, forward strand.
AGAAACCCGAGGGGCACTTAATGCACAAACGCTTTCCTTAATCAGACCCGAAGGGATTTTGTTTAATTTAGGCAGAGGCGATGTATTAGATCTGGACGCCTTGTATTTTCAGCTGAAAAACAACACTAAGCAAAATGCAATTTTAGATGTATTTAATCAGGAACCCTTGCCACAAAATCATCCTATTTGGATATTAGATAATGTCATCATCACGCCGCATATCGCAGCCCCTAGCTTTCCTGAGCAAGTTGTAGAAATTTTTGCGACTAACTACCATAAACACATAAAGGGAGAGCAACTCTCCCATGAAGTAAACTTTGAACGCGGTTATTAGATGTCAATTTAGTACGGATTTAAAGAACCAAATAAATTACATCTGCTTTTGACTGCGCTTTAAAAATTGCTCTACTAACACCTTCTGTGAGTTAATATTATCAACCACACTATGATTTAATCCTACCATCTCATCTCCCAGCGCATTGCTAGAGCCGTTTAACTCAGCAATGTTCACCACGCTACGGTTCACTTCTGCAGCCACACTAGATTGTTCTTCAACAGCGCTCGCAATATGATGCGTCATATCAGTAATCGAAACCACTGCATCTCTGATAGTCCTTAGCGCGCTACCCGCTTGATCTGCTTGATTGACACAAAGCTGAGCCGAGTCCACGCCTTGGTGTACACTATGCACAGCCTTGGCGGTTCCCTGCTGTAACAGGTTGATCATGGTTTGGATCTCCGTTGTCGATTCGTGTGTTCTTTGGGCCAATGCGCGTACCTCATCAGCAACGACAGCAAAACCTCTTCCTTGCTCACCAGCCCTTGCCGCCTCAATCGCAGCATTAAGCGCTAATAGATTAGTTTGCTCAGCGATACTCTGTATAACATCAAGTACTGTGCCTATACCTTTGCTTTGCTCTTCTAATTCAGCGATAACTTGAGAGGTATCTGTTAGCTGTTCAGATAAAGACTGAATAGAGGAAATAGTCTCAGTGACAATAGTATCGCCAGCACTTGCCTCCTCCGATGCTGCTTGTGATGATGTTGCTGCATCAGAGCAGTTAGCAGCCATATCGGCTAAAGTTGCCGTCATCTCCTGCATCGCAGTTGCAACTTGCTCGACCTCTCGAGTCAATGAGTGACTGTTGGTTTTCACATCTTCACTCTTAGCGACTGACTCCATAGACTTATTTGCTGATTGCTCACAAGAGTCTAACGCTCTTCCTAACATGGCTTTCATTTCAGAGTTTTGCATCTGCAACGCAAGCTCTATTTGAGCAATATCATCAACATACCCAGTATATAAATAAGACATCAGAGGATTCGAATAGATCCCTTTACACTTAGCAACGATAGCCTTATAGCGAATAAAGAGCAGGTTACCACCGATAAATAACATGATTAAGGTGACAAACAGTAACCCAAAACCCACCACTCCAGCCTCCATGGCGAGATACAACATAGGCAACATAGAAAGACTAACCAAGAGCGCTAATTTAGCGGGTAGGCTTAACACTTGCTTAAGTTTGCTGATCCCTCCCTTATCATTAAGTTCCTTGTAAGCCTGTTCTGCCCTATGAATTTGCTCATTCTTAGGTTTAGTTCTAATAGATTGGTATTCCACCACCTTGCCATTTTCTGAAATCGGGGTAACAAATGCATCAACCCAGTAGTGATCACCATTTGCGCATCGATTCTTTACTAGCCCTTTCCAAGGGTGCCCAGCCTTTATTGTGGTCCAAAGATCCTCGAAAGCTTGTGGGGGCATATCAGGATGACGAACCACATTATGGGGCTCGTCTATAAGCTCATCTAGACTGTACCCTGCGACTTCACAGAAAGCATGGTTAGCATATTTAATCTGGCTTGAGGTATCGGTTGTCGATAACAAGATCCAATTTGAAGGGTAGTCATAGTTTTTTTGAGTTACTGGCAGGTTTTCTCTCATGCTCACTCCAATCATCGCTCGATGTGATTTGCTTCATCCTTGAGTCAATGTCGGTCACACCTTTTCATATAAAATCGTAAAAGGGCTATAACAAATTCTATATCTAATGGACAGAAGTGCCAGTTTTTACGGTTTTTAGAAGTGGTTCACATTTATTGATAACGCCCATCTAATAATCCCATTTGACTTATGCGCTTTTGTTATTAGCATTGAGAATCGTTTTCATTTATACTTCGGTCATCTATTTAGGGAGACCTATAAAATGTACGTTTGTCTTTGCTACGCTGTTACCGATACGCAAATTAAAGAAGCCGTTAGTCAGGGTGATATGTCACTTGCTGACGTAAAGAAACGTCTAGGCGTCGGCAGCCAATGCGGTAAATGTACAAAAATGGCCAGCCAAATTATTGAAAGACAACTCGACGTCGAGCCGAATTATTACGAAGTGGCTTAATACCATTCCGAGTTTTCCTATAAAAAAATCCCATAAAAAAAGCTGCCAATGGCAGCTTTTTTTATGCACGAGAGTTCAGCTAGTCAATCACTTCACTACTACCATCGCCTAACTCAACGCTATCGACACGCTGCAAACCTCTAGGGAGCTTAGCCCCCCTTCTGCCACGCTCGCCGCGGTAATGCTCTAAATCACTCGGTTTGAGTGTTAATTTACGTTTTCCAGCCCACAAGGTTACCGAGGTATCTTCGGGGATAACATGCAGATGGGTTAGCAACTCTTCACGATTTTTTGCCCTTTCGGTCGGAATGCCAATAATCTTGTTACCTTTGCCTTTTGATAGCTGAGGAAGTGCTTCTAAGGAAAACAGTAACATTCTGCCTTCGTTAGTGATCGCAAGAATCGATTCAGCTTTCGATTTATCTACCGTCTGAGGTCGAATGACCTTAGCGTTTGCGGGTAGGCTAAGCAGCGCTTTACCCGCCTTATTGCGAGACACCATGTCTTTGTAGGAACCAACAAACCCATAGCCAGCATCTGAAGCCAGCAAGTAAAATTTGTCATCGTCACTTAATATTACATGCTCTATCACCTCACCGGGTGATAAATTGAAGCGTGTGGTGATCGGCTCACCTTGACTTCGGGCCGACGGTAAAGTGTGGGTATCTGTCGCAAATGCGCGCCCCGTCGAACCAATAAATACCGTAGGCTGATTGCTTTTACCTGAGGTAGAACAAAGGAAACCGTCACCCGCTTTATAGGAGAGTCCACGACCGTCGATGTCAGTACCTTTAGCGCAACGCACCCAGCCTTTCTCTGACAAAACGACAGTCACGGCTTCTACTGGTGCTAGCTCTTGTTCTGTCAGCGCTTTCGACTCGCTACGCTCAATAAGAGGAGAGCGCCTATCATCACCATAGTTCTCAGCATCTTGCTTAAGCTCTTTTTTGATAAGGGTCTTCATGCGTCTATCTGAACTCAGTAACAACTGCAACTTATCTCGCTCAGTTTCCAATTCACCCTGCTCTGATTTGATTTTTACCTCTTCAAGTTTGGCTAAGTGACGCAATTTTAGATCTAAGATCGCATCCGCTTGAATATCAGTCAGGCTAAACCGAGACATCAACTCAGCCTTGGCATCTTCCTCATAACGAATAATCTCTATCACTTCATCAATATTGAGGAAGGCGACCATCAAGGCATCTAAGATATGCAACCTTGCTAAGATTTTATCAAGTCTATGGGTCACTCGTCGGGTCACAGTGTTGAAGCGGTATTCCAACCACTCAGTCAAGATCTGTTTCAGCCCTTTGACCTGAGGACGACCATTCAAGCCGAGAATATTCAGGTTTACACGGAAGCTTTTCTGGAGATCCGTTGTGGCAAAAAGGTGTGCCATAAGCTGGTCACAATCGACGCGGTTTGATTTTGGTACTACAACAATACGAACCGGGTTTTCATGGTCCGATTCATCTCTGAGATCGACCACCATTGGCAATTTTTTCGCCTGCATCTGCGCCGCGATTTGTTCTAGAATCTTGCCGCCACTTGCTTGATGAGGTAGAGCAGTGATGACGACCTCACCATTTTCAATGCTATACACCGCGCGAGCTTTTATTGAGCCACGACCCGTAGCGTAAATTTTAGCAATATCAGCCTTTGAGGTGATAATTTCAGCTTCTGTTGGGTAGTCGGGGCCAGGAACTATCTCCATCAATCGTTCAAGTTCTGTTTTAGGGTTTTCTAATAACTCAATACAAGCCGACACTAGCTCTCGAGTATTGTGCGGTGGCACATCTGTCGCCATACCAACAGCAATACCCGTAATACCATTAAGTAAAATATGAGGTAAACGAGCAGGTAGCACCAATGGCTCTTTCATGGTGCCATCGAAGTTAACGCCCCAATCGACAGTTCCCTGACCTAATTCACTGAGTAAAACCTCGGAGAATTTGGACAACCTTGCTTCGGTATATCGCATTGCAGCAAATGATTTGGGATCATCCGGAGCGCCCCAATTACCTTGACCATCAACTAATGGATAGCGATATGAAAAAGGCTGTGCCATCAATACCATGGCTTCATAACAGGCACTGTCACCATGAGGGTGATACTTACCCAACACATCACCTACAGTACGAGCGGATTTTTTATGCTTAGATTGAGCCGATAACCCAAGCTCACTCATGGCATAAATAATACGACGTTGAACCGGTTTTAAACCATCACCAATATGTGGCAAAGCTCGGTCCATAATCACGTACATGGAGTAGTTTAGATATGCGTCTTCCGTGAAGCGGCGCATAGGCATCTGCTCTACACCATCTAGACTTAAATCTATCGCATTACTCATTTTTCAATATCCTGTGCTTGAGCAGCTTGTTCTGGTTCTTTCTCAACAATATGTTTGTAATACAAACGATAAATATTGCCTTTAAGATCATCTGATATATACATGGCTCCATCGGGAGCCGTTAATAGGGCATAAGGTCTGGCCACTGGGAATTCACCATCCAAAAAGCTAACAACGGTACTGCGCTTAACAATTTGTTGGCCTTCTAGCTCCAACATCACCACCTGATAGCCAATCTTGCTAGAGCGGTTCCATGAACCGTTTTCTGCAACAAACATCTGATTATGGTATTTAGCAGGAAATTGCTGGCCTCGATAGAAGTGCAACCCCATAGGGGCTACGTGAGCAGGAAGCTCGAAGTTTGGCAGAGTAATTTTTAGATTTTTAGGCTTGTCGTATGCAGGCTCGATAACTGAAGCGGCATGAATATAGGGGAAGCCAAAGTGCTCACCCGTTCTCTCCACTCGGTTTATCTCATCAGGCGGTAGCCTATCTCCCATCCAATCGCGCCCCTGATCGGCAAACCATAATGCGCCATCAATGGGCGACCAATCTAACCCAGTGACACTGCGAACACCTAAAGCAACTTGCTCACTACTACCCGTTGCTATATCTATAGCGATAATACTGCCAAAAGGGGCTACAGGCTCACAGACATTGCATGGAGCACCGATCGAAACATACAGGCGCCCATCGGGTCCGAAATGCATGGCTCGACGGCTCTTGTTGGTTTTTCCCGGTAAGCGATCGTAGACCTCTTTACCTCGTCCAGGGCGACGAAGACGGTTTTCAATATCGACAAAGCGGATAATCCTTTCATCGACAGCCACGTAAAGATCACCACGATGAAATGCTAGCGCTTCAGGATGTTCCAATCCTTTTGCCACCACATAACGTTTATCGACTCGACCATCGGCATTACTGTCAACTAAGGCATAAATGGTGCCTTTCTTATGGGAGCCTACAAATAGGGTTCCTTTATCACCTAGCGCCATCTGTTTAGCATCACCGAGTTCAGATGCATAAAGGGTGATACCAAAGCCTTTGGTCACTGTGATCATCATCGGCTCAGATGCTGCTAGTAATTGCTGACTCCACAATATTACGCCACAAGTCAGCAGCATCTGCCACATTCGTTGATTTTTTTTCTGATTCAACAACATTATTATTATTTAAGCCTATTTATTCTAATAGTAGTGGCTGCCCACTAAAAATCGGCAAGATTGCCTTTAGTTTCAAGCCAGGTTTTCCGGTCACCAGAGCGCTTTTTCGCCAGCAACATATCCATGATTGCTATAGTTTCTTCAACATCATCAATAGTGAGCTGTACTAACCGACGAGTATTTGGATCCATAGTGGTTTCTCTTAGCTGAAGTGGATTCATCTCACCCAAGCCTTTAAATCGAGTTACCTGAACTTTTCCTCTCTTCTTTTCAGCGACAATACGATCGAGTATGCCTTGCTTCTCTGCTTCATCTAAAGCATAAAAAATCTCTTTGCCCACATCCACGCGAAACAGTGGCGGCATTGCCACATAGATATGACCTTTTTCCACCAGCACCCTGTAATGCTTCATAAATAGCGCGCATAACAAGGTTGCAATGTGCAGACCATCAGAATCTGCATCGGCTAAAATACAAATCTTACCGTATCTTAGCTCAGAAATATCTGAGCAATCAGGATCACAGCCTATCGCTACCGATATGTCATGAACTTCCTGAGAGGCTAATACCTGAGTGGCCTCGACTTCCCACGTATTCAGAATTTTGCCACGCAGCGGCATAATTGCCTGAAACTCACGATCTCGAGCCTGCTTAGCACTGCCACCAGCAGAGTCACCTTCCACTAAGAATAACTCTCCGCGCATAGGATCTTGACCACTACAATCAGTCAATTTACCCGGTAATGCGGGGCCTGAAGTGACTTTTTTACGCGCTACTTTCTTAGCCGATTTTAGGCGTTTATGCGCATTATTGATGCACATATCAGCCAGAGCCAGGGCCTGTTCGGTATTCGTGTTGAGCCACAGACTAAATGCATCTCTGACAATGCCGGAGACAAAGGCGGCACTCTGACGACTGGAGAGCTTTTCCTTAGTCTGACCGGAAAATTGCGGGTCAAGTAGCTTTATCGATAAGATAAAACTGCTGCGCTCCCAGATGTCCTCAGGGGTTAGCTTAACGCCTCTGGGCATAAGATGGCGGAACTCACAAAATTCACGCATAGATTCAAGCAGGCCTTGCCTGAAACCATTAACATGAGTGCCACCTAAAGGTGTCGGGATCAAGTTAACATAACTCTCGTTAAGGTAATCTCCTCCTTCAGGTAACCAGGTAATCGCCCAGTCCACCGCTTCATTATTACCTTGTAAGCTACCTATAAATGGCTCTTCAGGCAGCATTAGCGCATCTTTAGCAGAAGATTTGAGGTAATCGGTTAAACCACTTTCATAGAACCACTCGTGAACTTCATCCGTCAGCTTATTCGTAAACTTAATTTTAAGCCCTGGACAGAGGACTGCCTTAGCTTTTAACAAATATATCAGCTTTGATGCGGAAAAATTGGCGGAATCAAAATAACTTGGAATTGGCCAGAAATGAACTCTTGTACCGGTATTTCTTCGGCCACAAGTCCCCGTTTCTGTGAGTTCTTCAACCATGTCACCATGTTCAAAGGCAATATCATAGACAATACCGTTGCGTCTAACGGTGATCTCAACTCGACTCGATAATGCGTTAACAACAGAAATACCGACCCCATGCAAACCACCAGAGAACTGATAATTATCATTGGAGAACTTGCCCCCCGCATGAAGCTTCGTCAAGATAAGCTCTACACCGGATATCCCCTCTTCAGGATGAATATCCACAGGCATACCACGACCATCATCGGTAACTTCTAAAGAGTTATCTTTATGCAGGATAATTTCGATCTTACTGGCATGCCCAGCCAAGGCTTCATCGACACTGTTATCGATAACTTCTTGCCCTAAGTGATTTGGACGAGTGGTATCGGTATACATTCCAGGGCGACGTTTTACAGGGTCGAGTCCATTTAGGACTTCAATGGCATCTGAGGTGTATTGATTAGTCATGGCACACACAATTTATAGTTATTAAGACCATGTTGCGGTCCTATATGGTTACTTGTCAAGAAAACAGGAATTGGCAGATTGATTGCATCTGCTTATCATAGCCAACAAAGCTATGATCGCCACCAGGCTGAATAATAAGCTGGCAACAATGGTATTTCTTAACCGCTTGTCGATAATCGAGCACTTCATCACCTGATTGTAACAATACTAAAAAGCGGTCTGGATTAAGGATAACTTCAGTATTAAATGTTGCAACTTGCTCTTTATGCTCAGGTAACACCTGATAATGCTCATCGGTGTATGGGTTGTATTGCGGGCCGATAAAATCATCGAACAGCTCAAATGGTGTCACTGCAGGATTAATTAATACCGCTTTGCCACCATATGTCTCAGCAAGATAACTTGCAAAGTAGCCCCCGAGTGATGAACCGATATATGCAAGTTTCTCACCTGCTTTAATTGCAGACTCGACTTCAGCTGACAATAATGTCATCGCCTCTTTAGGATCCGATGGTAACTGTGGCTGATGAAAATTTAGTTCAGGATAATGCTTAGCTAAATATTGCGCCGTGACAACTCCCTTATCTGATAATGGGGAGCTATTAAACCCATGGATATAAAGCAGCATACTACCTCAAATAAGAGTTACCCTTCGATAAAGCACCATCTCGAGGATCGCATTGAGACAACTAAAAGATAATATTAAAAAAATGGTCAAGAAGATGTTAACACTTGCTAACACTTCTACCAAGCAGTTAGCTATTTAATAGGGAGGTTAACCGTTAAACTTTATGATGAATACTAAAAGTATTCATCTTTTCACTCACGCCAAGCTCAAAAATTAATAGCCCCTAGCACCTCTATCTGGAAAGAATTTATCACCAGGAACTCGATACACATTCGTCAACATACTGCCATCGGCTTTTAGCTCTAGCAATCTGTAACCAGGCTGTAGCGCATCCAACGAAAAATAGGAAGATAAAGGTTTAAATTGGATACACGTCGAAGGTGTAGCCATGAGGCTAATAGCACCATGTGGGCCAAGGTGTTTTTTATCCAGCTGCTGATGAACATGCCCCCACAACAAGCCTTTAACCTGTGGGATCTGAGAAACCTGCTCGATAAAGTCACTACCATTATCCATGCAATGCTGATCGAGCCATTGGCACTTAACTAAAATAGGATTGTGATGCATAACGAGTAAAGTATGACGATCTGGCTGATCTGCAACAGCACTTTTAATCAAATCAATCTCAGAATCAGCCATATGCCCACCAGGCTTACCTCTAACGGTAGAGTCCAACATAATGATCTGCCAGCTACCCGCTAAGATTCTTTGCTGACCATAGATATTAGGCCCTTGCATATTCAGACGCATAATCCGAGGATCATCATGATTGCCAGGTAAATAGTGGCAAGGAAAATCCAGAGGAGCGATGGCGCGTACAAAGTTATGATAAGACTCGCCCGAGTAGTCCTGACTAATATCACCGGTAGCCAACATAAAATCAGCTGGATATTGCACAGCCTTGATAGTATTAAGTACAGACTCTAGGCTCAGAGCGGTATTCACACCTAAAAGCTGCGCGCTCGGATCGGCAAAAAGATGAGGATCAGTAACTTGTACGATTCTCACACTTGCTCCCGCTGCAAGAGAATAAGAGATTGCCTCTTTTAACACTATAAATAGACCCTAAGATTCAGCCAAACAAACAGCACTCGTGTAGTTATCAATCCTTAATAACTCTTCAAGAAAAGCGTTAACTCGATACTTCTCGTCACGATGGTGCATACGTATATTTGGATAATCATATACTGGACTCAGTTGATAAATCTGTCGACTAGTTAACACTTCTGCTAATTTAGCATCATGATAAACACGAACAGTAATCTTGGGGCTATCAATATAATCATTTTGGCCAACATGTCTTGAAATCTCGATAAGCTGGGTATACCTAGTATTTTCAAGCAGCCGTATGAACAAACAACCATGTTCTCCTTCAACTTGCCAGGTCTCACCTTGCTGTACACCATCGGGCAGCCAACGAAGAATAAGAAAGTAATTACGCCCACAAAGCGCTAGAAACCGATTAATATTCGGCTGATATCTCTTTGGGTTTAAGCTACTTGCATTACTCACTTACCAATTCATCCTCAAATTTACTCTTTAGTTCCTAGGGTTTAGTTCCTAGGGTTTAGTTCCTAGGGTTTAGTTCCTAGGGTTTAGTTCCTAGGGTTTAGTTCCTAGGGTTTAGTTCCTAGGGTTTAGTTCCTAGGGTTTAGTTCCTAGGGTTTAGTTCCTAGGGTTTAGTTCCTAGGGTTTAGTTCCTAGGGTTTAGTTCCTAGGGTTTAGTTCCTAGGGTTTAGTTCCTAGGGTTTAGTTCCTAGGACCTAGGGTTTGATAATTCAGTTGTAACCACTGCAGTCCTATTACGGTAGATGCATTATTAATTGTACCATCATTTACTAATTTATAAGCTTGCTCTCGACTGAACACATGCACCTTGATATCTTCATCTTCATATTCAAGTCCATGTATTCCCTTGGCTTCACTGGCATCGACTTCGGCCCAAAAAAAATCAAATTTCTCACTTGTACCGCCAGGGCTAGAAAAAAAACTCGAAATTGACGATATATTGCGTGCCTTAACGCCAGCTTCCTCCAGCAGTTCTCGCTCAGCCACTCCCTCAGAGGTTTCCCCTTCCTCAACCATCCCAGCAACAAGTTCTAGCATCCATGGGCTATTCGTTTTACCTAAAACAGGAATTCGGATCTGTTCGATTAATACAACTTCATCCGTAACAGGATCATAGGGCAGCACAAGCACAGCATCGCCACGCTCAAATACCTCCCTGCTAACCTCGCCACTCCAACCACCTTTAAATAGCTTATGTTTGAATCGATAAACATCGATAGAGAAGAAGCCCTTAAAAACGGTTTCCTTACCTAACAAGTCCACATCTTGCTGTCCAAAACTTTGCTTCATACCCTTCCCTCAGCCAAAACAACCCAACATAAAATGGTTTTCAACGACGTATTAAAATCGAACTAAAACACAGTAATCTCAATTAAGATAGAAATAGCATAATTGAAATCAAAAACTGTTACACTTCCGAGTTGACTTAAAAACAAGTAATTTCTTAATATCTATGTCTTAATAGCTATGGAATATTTGGGCTAGCAGGCTCAGGCCATTAAGTTTTGATGTATCGGGAAGCGTCGGGAAGCGCAAACCGCCTCGTGATTTACACGAGGTATTACTTAACTCTAAAAGTTAAACGGCTCCTCCACTGGAGGATTTTGTCTAAAAGGACAACCAATGAAATTCAAGATCCGAACGATATGCGCAGCACTTACGCTTGCAGTTACCACATCAGCTGTGCAGGCCGACGATTTACTGCAGATATATCAACAAGCGCTAACCAGTGATCCTATTGCGCTTCAGGCTCAAGCTCAGCGTGATACTCTCTACCAGCAGATTGAAGAAAACCGTGCTCCACTACTACCAACGATTAGTGCAAGTGTTGGTTACGGTAAGAGCTGGCATAATGAGAGTTCAGCCGATACCGATTCAACAGGCTTAAATGCTGGTGTTACGTTAAATCAGGTTATTTATGATCATAGTGCCTGGGTTGGATTAAGCTTAGCCGAGCTAGCGGCCTCTCAAGCCGATGCTGCTTATGCTTCATCTCTACAGAATCTGATTATTCGTGTTACCAGCGCTTACTTCGAAGTACTATCTGCAAAAGATACCTTCGAATTTCAAGGCTCTGAAAAGCGTGCTATCGAACGTCAACTTGAACAGACAAAGCAACGTTTTGCAGTAGGTCTAACAGCAATTACAGACGTACATGAAGCTCAGGCACAGTACGATTTAGCACGAGCATCTGAAATTTTAGCTGAAAACCAGCTGATCAACAGCTATGAAGCACTGCGTGAAATAACAGGCATCGATCACAAGTCTATCAATATCTTAGATACTAACCGTTTCAGTGCAGTGACTCCGTCTCCTGCTAAGTCAAATGATTGGTTGAAGATGGCAGAAAGCAACAGTGTTGACTTGCTCACCACGCGTATCGGTAAAGATATCGCTCAAGAGACCATCAGCCTCTATAAAGCGGGCCATATGCCATCGCTTAACTTAAATGCTGGCTATAAAACTAATATTCAACAAGAAAATCAGAATGGTTCGCAGCCTGATTTTGATAATGCGAATATTGGAATTACACTGAGCGTGCCTATTTTCGAAGGCTTTAAAGTCAGCTCGAAAGTAAATCAAGCACAATACCAGTATGTTGAAGCCAGTGAGAAGATGGAACAGGCATACCGCAAAGTAGTTAAAGATGTTCGTAATAACTTCAACAACGTTGGCGCATCTATCAGTTCTATTCGCGCCTATGAGCAATCGGTTATCTCATCAGAGAGTGCGCTTAAAGCGACACAAGCTGGTTTTGAAGTGGGTACACGTACTATCGTTGATGTATTAAACCGTACACGTGATCTATATGATTCTAAGCGTCAACTATCTGATGCCCGTTATGGCTACATCAATTCAATCATGGCTCTTAAGCAGGCTGCTGGAACCTTGAATGAAGATGACGTTATTGCCATCAACAATGGTTTGATCGCTGAAGCTGTCACGCCATAAATTGAATCTACTGCAAAGTTAATCAATGACAAAACCGTCACCCTTGGGTCCGACGGTTTTTTTATAGATGTAAAATTCAAAATTTTTTAGCCAATAAAAAACCGCCTTTCGGCGGCTTTAGTCTTTTCATCTAGTCATCAAATTAGAAGACTAATTCAACACCAGCAAAATAGCCTTTAAACTGTGTATTCGTTGTCACGCCATCAAAGTCATTCACATCGAAGTTAAAGTCACGGTAACCAACACGTACCTTGGTATTGAGTGCTGTGCCATCGAACTGCCAACCTAGGCCAATTGAGTAGTCGTAGACACTCGTCTCATCAATACCGATCATCACGTCGGCAAAACCATAAAGCCCAAGCCCAGGAATACCCACTTGCGCGTCGGCATATGCCATAGCAATACCGCTATCTAGCTCTTTTTCAGAGTTCATACGACCATTGGTTACATTGTCATTCACGCGGAATGAACCATGCATTCTCTTATAAGCAGCACCTAGATCCAGTGCAACCATATCGTTATCTAATAACTCGTAGTAAAGAATAAAATCTGTATTACTCAAATCAGTATTAGTATTAATTGCGCCAGTATAAGTCTGCCCACCAAATTCAAAACCATCCGCAACGGCGCTGCCAGAAGCATCTAAACGGTTTTCTCTGATCTTCACATTGGGGATCAGTGGAATACCATGTTCCATAGCCACCCAAATACTGCCCTGTGAAGATGAGCTATAATTGAAATCTTGCTGTGATTGACCATTCTCAGCAAATGTTCCTGTGGTATCTGCTTGCCAATAATCTGCACCAACCTTAAAACCAATCAGTGAAGCTGCTTGTGCTGAAGTGCCTACAAGGGAGCCCAAAATCGCACATGCAATTAGTGTTTTTTTCATTACTCAATTAACCTTTAGTCAATAAATTTGTTAAATCGATCACCGCAGCATTTGCGCGGGAAATATAATTTGCCATCACCAAGGAGTGATTAGCGACTACGCCGAAGCCCGAACCATTTAAAATTATCGGACTCCAAATTGGTTGCTGTGTCTCTTCCAGTTCGCGAATAATCTGCTGCAAACTGACTTCGGCATTCTTTTTACGCAATACATCGGCAAAATCAACTTCAATCGCTTTCATAAAGTTAAGTAATGCCCACGTTGCACCCCGAGTTTCATAGAACACATCATCAATTTTCCACCAGCTTGTTTTGATCTGCTGGCTTGCCTGCTTAGGTGTAGACTGCGAAGCCTCACTATCGCCGGCTAAATCCGTGTTTAATCGTTCTTGGCCAACACTGGCTGACAAACGCTGTGACATGCTGCCTAAACGTTTCTGTATCTCTTTAAGCCATTCGTTAAGATTGTCTGCTCGTGCATAAAATTGCGCTTCTTGATTGTTAGTGTCAGCGATCTTAGCGCGATAAAGCTTCAGTAGTTTGATCGCATCTTTATATTCGCCTTCAGCGCTGGGGACTAACCAACTAGTATGCTCAATATTGAGCTTTGAATGGGCGGCTAAAAGATCTTTATCTGCTGTCGATTGCGATTGCGAACGACTGAATTCTTTACGCATAATTAATGCTAAGTCACGTGCCTGCTCTAATGCACCAAATTCAAATGCGGGCATATTATCCATAAATACCGATGGAGGAGTAACATCATTAGATAACCAACCGCCATTTTTACTCAACAGGGTTTCCATTGTGAGAATAAGCGAAGTTGTCGTGGCATAACCTACAACCTGTTTTCCTGTATCTACACTCAACTGCTGTGGCTGTATCACATCAGGTTCAATACTCCACCAAATACTGACGAAATAGCCAATTAAAAGGATAGCCGCAGCAACCCCTGTTACTTTTTTCCATGTTATTTGCATCTATTACACTCCTTTGACTGTCCCACTAAATTAATGGTGATGATGGTCATGACCTTCCGCTTTAGTCATAGCTTGCTTACTTACCATCAAACTCACTGGTAGCTCTGAACCATCATCAAACTTAAGCGTTAACTTGACGGACTCACCTGACACCAATGGCTGTTTTAGCCCTAACAGCATGATGTGCTGCCCGGATTCACTTAAGGTTAATGTGCCATGTTGTGGAATGGTGAAACTCTCCACTTCACGCATCTTAACCATGCCGTCCTCTTCAATAATCGTATGTAATTGAGCATCTTTGACAAAGTCAGCTTCAACGGCAATCAATTGAATTTCTGGGCCATGATTTTCTAGGCTTAAATAAGCGGCGCTATTGGGCACACTCGGTGGCATAGCCCTTACCTGACCGTCTACAAGCACAACATTAGCCATTGCCGAAAATGATGCACTACATAGCAGAACAAAATTAAACATGTGTTTGAATATTTGCTTCAATGTCTTAAACTCCATTTAATCCCATCCGTCTTAGAGGAAAAACGCAATGAGTACAATTCAGGTAAAGGATGAACAAGGCGTAAGAATTATCACAATTAATCGCCCTGAAAAGCGTAATGCTCTCAGCCTTGAGATGTATACTAGTCTCACAGAATACCTTATCCAAGGTGAGGCAGACAACGCAATTCATTCCTTTTTAATCAAAGGCCAACAGGATTGTTTTACCTCAGGCAATGATGTAGCAGACTTTTTAAAAAATAGTAACTTAGACAGCAATCATCCAGCATTCAACTTTCTATTTAACTTACTCGATCTAAATAAACCGCTGGTTGCAGCGGTCACAGGGGCTGCAGTAGGCATAGGGACTACCTTGTTACTCCATTGCGATCTGGTCTACGCCGATAACACTGCAAAGTTTCAGTTACCATTTGTTAACTTAGCCTTAGTGCCAGAGGCTGGCGCGAGTTTGTTACTCCCTCAACTCGTTGGACCACAAAAAGCCTCAGAATTACTGCTACTGGGTGAAAGTTTCGATGCAGAGACAGCAAAAACACTCAATATTATCAATGATGTTATCCCATCTGAGACCATTTTTGAGTTTGCCTTAGCCCAGGCAATTAAACTTGCAAAGCAACCCCCTCAAGCACTCAGAGCAACCCGAGCTTTAATTCGTGGCAACAAAGAGTCTATACGTCAACAGATGGAAAATGAGCTCGAGGAATTCGCTGTAAGATTGAAAAGCGATGAGGCAAAAGCTCGCTTTCAAGCCTTTCTCAGTAAGTAAATTTAAGATGAATATCAGAGTTCGAACATGAACTCTGAATTAAAAAATTTGTAGTAACACTATGATGGCGTAAGCCACTCAATCGAGCTGACTCGCCTTGCCTATTCCCCAGGCGGCCACAAGTAACAACAACACCGGCCAAAGAAGTGAAAATCCTGAGAATATCAAGGTCAGCGCTGCAATAATGCAGGTAGCCGATGTGAAGGCAATAAAACTAAACACCAAGGTTAACCAAAATAAAATAATAAGTAGCATCACCGAAGTCACCACTAGACTCCACAAACTAACATCCATCCAAAACACGGGTTCAACACTTAAAAATATGTCAGTGAAAAATTGTGACGTCCCCCATGTTTGCATGGCAACAATCAACAGTGTTATCACTAGAATTGTGGTGCTTACACCTAAAAATATATCTAATGTCCGCCCCGTACGGCTTTTAACTCTTTGATTAACATCCTGGCTTGTTTCAAACTTCAAAAGTTTGTTTCCCATTTAGGTAATACTAAGGCAAGAACAAAATAGATTAATAGCCCCATGCCAGGGTTCATCAAAATAACCAGAGCCCATACTAATCGAGTCCATAAACACGACCAGTTAAACTTATCGGCCATCATGGCTGCAACGCCGCATATTATCCGACTCGGTCGTTTCATTCTGCGTAGGTACTTATCGGTATAACTATCCATAATAACAATCCTTTATAACTATTCTGCAGAGCCCTTAATCTTGAACCTTGTGCCAACGTAAACTGCAAACTAATATGGCGCAAAGTGTAAAGCTCAATACTGGCATAAGCAGTAAGGCTGCAATATCAGAAGCAAACCACATACCTATTCCTTAACCATTGCGCTAGTGATCACTTTTTCAGATTGCTCTTGAGCAAGCTGGCTCACATCTTCATTACTGTTCATTTCAAACATGGCTTCTGAAAGCTGTGTTTGCAGTGATAAGCTCAGCTCAGTTTGAGCAACTTGCATCATATCTTGCATTTGAGCCGCTATGTTTTTCTCAATATTGCTGGTCAAGTCAGAAGGGATTAGTGAGTCTGCATGGGCTCCCATGCTCGCTCCCATTAATACCGCGATAACGAGAGCCGTTTTTGTAATTTTCTTAGCAGTTGAATTAAACATGGTGTCTTCCTTTTCGATTTGTCTTTCGACTTAAGTTAAATACACATTAGATAATGCGAGCGGCGTGCCAACTTTTAATTAATATTTAAACAAACTAAATAACAATGAGTTAACCTAATATTCGTAATTGAATATTGGAAGTGATGTAGGAAGAAAAATAATAAATTAGTCGTTTTAACCATGGGCTAGTGAAATTAACTAAATAAGGTAATTGTTCGGATAGCAGACAACAAAAAGCCGCCTAGTAGGCGGCTTCTTCATCAAAAAATAAGTTATAAAGTCATCATTTTTCTAGCTTGTTCAATGACTTCAATCCCAGCACCAGGCTTATGGGCATTTTCACTAATATAGCGTCTCCAGGCGCGTGAACCCGGCTCCCCCTGAAACATACCAGTCATATGACGGGTGATATGGTTTAAACGACCACCACTAATGAGATGTTTCTCTATATAAGGAATAAATTTCTCCAAAACAGCATCTCTGCTCAATACTGGCTTGTCGCTACCACAAAGCTGCTGGTCCACCTCAGCCAATAGATAAGGGTTTTGATAGGCTTCTCTACCAACCATCACGCCATCTAAGTGCAGAAGGTGCTCACGGCACTCACTTAATGTCTTAACCCCGCCATTAATTGAGATATTCAAACTCGGATGATCTTTCTTTAATCGATACACACGTTGATAATCTAATGGCGGGATCTCACGGTTCTGTTTAGGACTTAACCCTTGCAACCATGCTTTTCTTGCATGAACAATAAACGTATCACAGCCGACATGACTCACAGTCTCGACAAACTCGCTCAGAAATTCATAGCTATCTTGATCATCGATACCAATGCGGGTCTTAACCGTCACCGGAATATCGACAACCTGCTTCATCGCCGTCACACACTCAGCCACTAATTTAGGCTCAGCCATCAGACATGCACCGAAGCGACCACTTTGCACTCGATCCGATGGGCAGCCTACATTCAGATTTATCTCATCATAACCGCGATCGAAAGCTAACTTGGCGCACCTTGCTAAATCATGTGGATTTGACCCACCTAACTGAAGCGCCAACGGGTTTTCTTCGTCGTTATAGCCTAAGTAGTCACCTTTACCATGAATAATTGCCCCTGTGGTCACCATCTCCGTATAAAGAAGTAACTCGGCTGACATAACCCTCGCCAGATAGCGATAATGGCGATCGGTCCAATCGAGCATAGGCGCAATCGAGAAGGTGCGATTTATCTTGGTTAACTTAGCCAAGCTTGGAGTAACAATTGATGACATAAATGACTGAACCTAGTTAAGAACGAGCCTAAGCCCAAATTGAATACATCCCAGCAAACAAGAGCCGGGCGCGCATTTTACACCGACTCAGCTCCAGAGACAAACCAACTCCAGACAATTCACAAATATGAACCATCCACAATATAAAAATGAAGCTAAATCAAAAATAGCCTAAGCTTTATAAAGGTGTATATTCGTAAGGCAAACAAGCTTTCATTCTCGCGTAAAAAGCTGACTAATACGGAATTATTTATGAACGTTAATTTCATTAACCCATTTTTAGAGTCATTGCTTAACGTCATCTCAACCATGGCGAACATGCAACTGACTCCAGGAAAGCCCAAAATAAAGACTGATAACCTAGCTAAAGGAGATGTTTCGGGTCTTATTGGTATGGTGGGGCCTCAAACGAAAGGTTCTCTATCCATCACCTTCGAGCAATCGCTCATTTTAGAGATAATGCAAAATATGCTAGGTGAAAACCCTGGTGAAATAAATGATGAAATAACCGATCTCGTCGGTGAAATTACCAATATGGTAACCGGAGGGGCTAAGAATATTTTAGGAGAGAAAGGTTATGAATTCGAAATGGCGACTCCAGTTGTTGTTGCTGGCCTAGGTCATCGCATCTCACATAAAGCCGATGGAAAGAAGATCCTCATGCCATTTACCAGTCCTCACGGCTCGGCCTATATAGAGATCTGTTTCGAAAATTAACCTAATCTCACTTACCTAGATAGATTGAAAACCATACTATCTAGGTAAAGTAACTGGCGTTAGAAAGGTTGATTAACCATAATCCAAAACTGCTTCGAATCCTCGCCAAATGCCACTTCAGCTCTTACCACCACACTTTCAACTTCAAACCTTGCACCTGCACCTAGAGTCCATTTCATATCATCATGGAGCTCGCTAGCACTGAAGTTATCTGCCACTTGTCCAGCTTCTGCAAACATCACCCATTGCCACCAAGGTACGTCATAGAGATTAAATACCGGAAGGTTTTGTAGTGGTTGCCATTCCGGTTGTACTCGATACTCTGCAGAATAGAGCACGGCGCTTCGTCCAACAAACTGTCTACTGGAATAGCCTCTTAAGTGATCAAATCCTCCTAAGCTAACTCCCGCAAAAGAAGGTGGCCGCTGATACTGCTCTGTTCCAGAATCATATTCATTCCAAGTCGGCGTATCGGCAAGGTAGAAGTTCAATGCTAAGATTTGTTGTGGAAACCAAGCATTACCACCAAGCGAGAAGAAGGCACTCTGCTCAAACTCCCAAGTAGTCCAACTTTCGCGGTCATCATTAATATCACTATGACCACTAGAACCAAAATCGCGGCTAACAGTCAGACTTGTATGCCCACCTCTACTACTGTTCTTACCATTATCACGATTATCCCAATCAAGTTTTAATTCCAGCCCTTGTGCTCGACTGGGCAGGTCTTCATAGCCTAATAATTCCTGAGTCTTCACAAAAGGGGTGAGCTCAATACTCGTCACACCTGACTGTCTTGGATCCCAGCTAAAATCATCACCTTGCTTCGAAGGCATCAAACTTCTTGCCGCGCCATTTGTCCCCTTGCCCCATGGCAAGACATATTTGATATGAACTTTGGAATATGACTCATCACCCACGGTGACGATTCGATGAGTCGGTGATGACTCAGCCACGTTAGGGCCGCTGTTGATTGCACCTGACTCTCCAGGTACAAAATAGATCCCTTGCTTATAATTAGCCCTATAAAACTCACCTGAAAATAACCATTGATCAAGTTTTGGTAGCTGATAGCTATTTACACCAAGATAACTCACCCAGCTATCATTACTACTATAAAGTCCAATAGCGAATATGGAAGCTTGTGGCTGACCCGCATGCTTAACCACTACTGCACCGCCAACCGTAGTACTTAGCGTCTCGGTAGAGAAGATAAATGGAACGGCAGCAACTTCAGGCTCATATTGATGCTTGCTCTGGTTACTGATCTCTTCACTGCTCATCTCAGGTTTAACAAGATTACCACTCTGAGCATCAGAGCTCATTTCACTAGCCGGAAGCACGTCCGCACTAGCTGTGCCTATTACAGAAACACATAGAATGATAAATAGGAGACTAGATATTTTTTGATATTCCAAAAGGTATTCTCAATTCGATTCTGAACATCCTGCTCAACAATCGATACAACAAGAAAATATTTCTACGTGCTATTCCATGCACACAGCAACACGAGGGGTAAGCTTTGTCACTAATTCATAGGCAATGGTGCCAATATGCTCAGCAACTAACTCAACAGGGAGTGGCTCCCCCCACAATATAACTTCATCACCGATAGCATCAGAAGAGTCGATCCCTAGATCTACCGTCAGCATATCCATAGAGACTCTTCCTACAATCGGTACTAGGCGTCCATTAACCCAAACCGGGGTCCCCTCAGGAGCATTCCTCGGGTAGCCATCACCATAGCCAATAGCAACAACTCCCAATACCGTATCAGACTTCGCTTTCCAGAAGCTTCCATAGCCTACGGGCTCTCCCGCTTTATGATCACGCACCGCAATCAGCTGAGACACCAGTTTCATCGCTGGAATTAAGCCATGGTTAGCACCCAAATCCCCAATGACAGGAGATACACCGTAGAGCGCAATGCCTGGTCTGATCCAATCTCCATGGCTCTCTGGCCAATATAGAGTGCCAGCTGAATTAGCAAGGGTATACTCACCTGGTGAATTTTTTGTCAACTGATTGAAAAGCTTCATCTGTTTGCTAGTACAGGGATTAGCAGGTTCGTCGGCACAAGCGAAGTGGGACATTAAGTTGATGGGTTTGGCAACTTGAGGCATCGCCTCAAGGCGGGCATACACATCATTAAACTGTTCGGGAGTAAAGCCCAGTCGATGCATTCCTGTATCAATTTTCAACCATACTGAAATGGGATTAGACAATTCAGCTTGTTCTAGCATATCCAGTTGAACTTCATTATGAATAACCGTCTCAATACTGTTTTCAACCAGTGTTTGAAGATCCACACTCCTGAAGAAACCTTCGAGTAAAATTAGCTTGGCATCGATACCGCCATCACGTAATGCAATAGCCTCTTCTAGCCTAGCAAGGCCGAAACCATCGGCCTCTTCAATACAGTGGGCCACATTCAACAGCCCATGACCATAACCATTCGCTTTAACGACTGCCATCACTTTACTCGAGGGCGCGATTTGTCGCAGACGGGCTAAATTGTGCTTAAGTGCTTTAGCGCTGATCTCTGCACGTGGAAATGGTTTCAATGAATAACCTTATTTTTTAAAACAACTGATATTGTCTGCTTTAAATCAGTAATAAAAATATGAGCAATGAATCTATCTAGAGTGCAGCCAATGATCAATTAACTGCTCTCTATATGAATCACGTTTAATCTTGGTTTAATGTCAGTTCTATCAATTACCACACACCCAGATAATGGCTGGACGCTTAGTCTTCCTGGAACTGAGGACCCGCATAATTATCGAAACGTGAAAATTGCCCTTGGAAGGTCAAAGCGATACGCCCAATGGGTCCGTTACGCTGCTTACCAATAATGATCTCTGCCACACCTTTATGTTCAGAGTCATCGTTATATACCTCATCACGATAAATAAACATGATGAGGTCGGCATCTTGCTCAATCGCGCCTGATTCACGCAAATCCGAGTTTATTGGACGCTTGTCGGCACGTTGCTCCAATGAACGGTTAAGCTGAGACAGCGCAACGACCGGGATCTCTAACTCTTTAGCTAACGCCTTAAGTGAGCGTGATATCTCGGAAATTTCCAAGGTTCGGTTATCTTTCAGTGCTGGCACTTGCATTAGCTGAAGGTAATCGATCATGATCATCGACAATCCGCCGTGCTCGCGGGCTATTCGCCTAGCTCGGCTTCGAACATCCGTCGGTGTTAAACCTGAGCCATCATCGATATACATCTTACCTTGCTCTAGCATAATACCCATGGTTGATGAAACACGAGCCCAATCATCATCATCCAGCTGACCCGTACGTATCTTGGTCTGATCGACTCGGCCTAGCGATGCCAACATACGCATCATGATCTGTTCCGAAGGCATCTCCAAACTAAAAATAAGTACTGGCTTATCTTCGTTAAGCGCCGCCTGCTCACATAAGTTCATCGCAAATGTGGTCTTACCCATAGATGGACGCGCTGCAACAATGATCAAATCACCCGATTGAAAACCTGCGGTCATTTTATCTAGATCGCCAAAACCACTAGAAACCCCAGTCACACCATTGGTAGGGTTGTTATACAACTCTTCAATCTTATCGACGGTTTTCTCTAGGATCGTCTTGATCCCTTCAGGCCCTTCGTTAGCATTGGCACGAGATTCGGCAATCTTAAAGACTTTTGTCTCGGCGAAATCTAATAGTTCGCTGGAGTTACGCCCCTCAGGGTTAAAACCTGCATCGGCTATCTCATTAGCGACCTTAATCATCTCGCGTACAACCGCACGTTCTCGCACAATCCCCGCATAAGAGAGTATGTTGCCCGCACTCGGGGTATTCTTTGCTATTTCACCAATATATGCGAAGCCGCCGGCATCCTCTAACTGGTCTTCGACTTCTAACTGCTCAGAGACCGTGATCAGATCGATCGGATGACCACCACCGGTTAAGGTTGCCATCGCAGTAAAAATCATCTTATGCGAGCGAGAATAGAAATCTTCAGCAACTACCGCTTCTGAAACTCTATCCCAAGCATCTGAGTCCAGCATCAAGCCACCAAGTACTGATTGTTCAGCCTCTAAAGAGTGCGGTGGCATCTTGAGGGCATCCATCTGGATATCTCTAGGCTTTTGTTTAGCCTTAAACGGACCTTGCTGTGACATTTAATCTCCAAACTTCCAACGATTACACAAAAATATGATATAAAACTGGCTCAATAAAAACAGGAATTAAACAACTTCCTATTCTAACTATAAATAAAACAAGGAATCACTATGCGCAATGCATTGATCTCAGCATTTATGTTGTCATCTGTTGTCGTATTGGCATCGAGCCAAGTACTTGCAGATGAGGGACAATGGCAGCCTTATCAAATGCCATCGATTGCAGATAAGCTTAGCGAAAAAGGGATTGAGATCCCTGCGAAGCAATTGGCTGATCTCAGCCAATATCCGATGAATGCCGTTGTCGGACTCGGCTATTGTACTGCCAGTTTCGTATCTCCCCAAGGGTTAGTTGTCACAAACCATCACTGTGCGTACCGAGCCATTCAATACAACAGTAAAAAAGAGCATAATTATCTTGCCGATGGCTTCCTGGCAACAAGCAAAATCGATGAACCAACCGCTGGACCGAACGAAAGATTATACATCACAGAGGCGGTAACCGATGTCAGCGAACAAGTCACACAAAACTTAAGCCAAGACCCATTAATACGCTACGAAGAGATACAGTCAAATAGAAAGTCACTGATTAAAAAGTGTGAGAATGATGATAACTACCGTTGCTCAGTCAGAAGTTTTCACAACGGTTTAGAATACTATCTCATCAAGCAATTGATCATCCGTGACGTACGTTTAGTCTATGCACCACCTGAGAGTGCAGGTGCATTTGGCGGCGACATAGATAACTACGAATACCCGCGTCACTCTGCAGATTTTACTTTCTTACGTGCTTACGTTGGTAAAGATGGCAAACCTGCAGTGTTTAGCCAGGACAATGTACCTTATCAGCCCAAAAGCCACCTAAAGATAAACACTGACGGCGTAAAAGCCGGTGATGGTGTGTTTGTCGCAGGATATCCAGGCTCAACCAGTCGCTACCGCCTAACCAGTGAACTTAAATTTGCCAGCGATTGGTTATATCCGACATTAGCCGGTCGTTATCAACTGCGCATCGATACCATCGAAACCATGAGCGCTGCAGATAAGGCCGTGAAAATTAAATACGCTGGCACACTCGCGGGAATGGCTAACCGCATGAAAAAGTATAATGGCTTACTCGATGGCTTTAAGGCCACGGATATTGCAGGTATCAAGCAGAGCCGTGAAGATGATTTCAAACAATGGCTAGCGACCGATAAGACCTACCAGTCATATCAAGCTAAATTCGATAAGCTCGAGAGCCTACTCGCCAAGAAACGCATTGACAGCCAAACTCGTTACTATTTCGAGAATGCTCAATCTAGCGCCTTACTTGCAGCAGCAAATAAGCTGTATCGATTATCAAAAGAGAAGGCCAAAGCCGACAGTGATCGTGAAGAGGGTTATCAAGAGCGTGACATGAAGATGTTTAAGGCTCGTCTTAAGCGAATAGATTCTAGCTTCGATATTGCCGTGGATAAAACCTTATGGTTACAAGACCTAGAGGCATACAAGGCACAAGAAAATCGAGTTGCCGCTTTGGACGCTATGCTTATAGATAATAAGCAGTCCGCTTCTCTATCTGAAAAGCTTGATGGCCTCTACTCATTAACCTCCCTGACAGATCAGGATAAACGATTAGCCTGGATGGATGCCAAAGCCGAAGCGTTCGAGACCAGTGCCGATCCATTTATTCGCTTAGCTGTAGCGCTTTATGATACAAAAATGGCACAGGAGAAGGACAAGAAAACACTAGCAGGTGATCTTTCTCAAGCCCGCCCTGACTATATGAAAGCCATTATCAGCTACTACAAGGCTAATGACTGGCCTGTATACCCAGACGCCAATGGCACCTTGCGTATCAGCTATGGCATGGTCGACGGATATCAATCGACAGACGCCTTATATAAGCAACCTTTCACACGCCTCGAAGGCATAACGGCCAAACATACAGGCGTAGAGCCTTTCAACGCACCATCTAAGCTTCTTAAGGCCATTGAAGAGCAACGCTATGGCAGTCATAAGGTTGAAACGGTATACCAAGATCCTACATCTTGGATATGCCGTTTGTTTTCTTGTTTAGATAAGCCAGAAGAGTTTAATTCGGTGCCAGTTAACTTCCTATCGAGTGTCGATACCACAGGTGGAAACTCGGGGTCTCCCGTATTTAACGGCAAGGGAGAGTTAGTTGGCCTCAACTTCGATTCCACCTATGAAGCGATAACCAAGGACTGGTTCTTCAACCCAACGATCACTCGCGCCGTACATGTGGATTTCCGTTATATCCTCTGGATGATGGATGAAGTGGACCATGCGGATAACTTGATAGCCGAGTTGGATTTAGTTAGAAACTAAGTTGCAAAAGTTTCTAGGGCCTAGGTTTTAGGCCCTAGGCTTTTTAGGAATAGATGTAAAAGCTGAGACGACGGCCTTTGGCCTATCACTACGTGGACGGCTTCGCCTATTTGTAGGAGGGTCTTTAGCCCCGAGGTTCACAGGTTCATCCTTCCCGGCTAAAGCCGGTCCTACAACTCAACGTAATCTGACCGCCATGGATGATGGAAATGTCGGCTATGTAGGGAACAATAACCGACGCAGCCCTACCAGCGTAGCGTCTTCTTTTCTGTAGGAGGGGCTTTAGCCCCGAAGTTCACTGGTTCATCCTTCCCGGCTAAAGCCGGTCCTACAACTCAACGTAATCTGACCGCCATGGATGATGGAAATGTCGGCTATGTAGGGAACAATAACCGACGCAGCCCTACTAGCGTAGTGTCTTCTTTTCTGTAGGAGGGGCTTTAGCCCCGAGGTTCAAGGATTCATCCTCTCCCGGCTAAAGCCGGTCCTACAACTCAACATCTTCTTAGCCCTACCAGCACAGCATCTTCTTTTTTCCAGACATAAAAAAACACCGCCTAATAAATTAGTGCGGTGTTTTCTTTTAAAGCTATCCCCTTAATGCCAAAGCATTAAGTCATTCGCTTTAAACTAATGTATTAGTCTTCTGCAACAACAGAAATCTTAACAATAGCTTTAACTTCTGAGTGAACCTGAACTTCAACTTCGAATTCACCAGTAGTACGCAATGCGCCTAATGAAAGACGAACTTCGCTCTTAGCAAGTTCAACACCAGCAGCCGTAACTGCATCAGCGATGTCACGGTTACCAATTGAACCGAACAGCTTGCCTTCGTCACCAGCTTTAGAAGCGATAACAACAGACTCAAGAGCGTTGAGTTTCTCAGCGCGCTCGTTTGCAGCAGTAAGGGTCGCAGCTAACTTAGCTTCTAGCTCAGCACGACGTGCTTCAAAAACTTCAGTGTTAGCAGTATTAGCAACAACTGCTTTACCCTGTGGCAGAAGGTAGTTACGTGCGTAACCAGACTTAACTGCAACTTGGTCACCAAGATTTCCTAGGTTAGCAATTTTATCAAGTAAAATAACGTTCATTATTAATTCCTCTAAATGGTTGCGCTATTACTGATGTAGATCAGTATAAGGCAGTAGAGAAAGATAACGAGCACGCTTGATAGCGCGAGCTAGTTGACGTTGATATTTAGCATTTGTACCTGTGATACGACTAGGAACAATTTTGCCACTTTCAGTAACATAATTCTTCAGAGTAACGATATCTTTGTAATCAATCTCAATTACACCTTCTGCAGTAAAACGGCAGAACTTGCGACGACGGAAATAACGTGCCATGTGACAGTCTCCTAAGTTTTCAATTCGACATTTTCAGCGTGGACAACTAAACGGTTCTGGCCATTTCGACTCTGCTGGAGAGCGATAAAGCCTTGCACCTCGATATCCACACCAATTTTCAGCTTATCTGTCGCGCTTTCAAAGCGCTCACCACTAAATATCACTTGTATCTGACAGTATACGTTTCTCAGCATATCAGCTTCGAAACACTGGGATTTGTGTTCCAACATCACCACACAATGTGCGATACCTGCTGGGCTTTTAAAGCTTCTGGAACGCGTAATGGTTCCCGATAACACCAAGTGATTGGTGGCCACAGAAAAACTTACTCAGCTGCTTTTTCAGCGGCTTCTTTAACTTCAGCAGGTGCTTCTTTAGCTTCAACAGGCGCACTACGACGCTCGCCTTCGCTTGAACGACGTGAATCACGTTCGTCTTTAGCTTTAGCCATAGGAGATGCTTCAGTGATAGCAGCTTTAGTACGCATAACCATGTTACGCAATACAGCATCGTTGAAACGGAAAGCTGTCTCAAGTTCTTCAACCGACTCAGCAGATGCTTCTACGTTCATAAGAACATAGTGAGCTTTATGCAGTTCGATTATTGGGTAAGCCAGTTGACGACGGCCCCAATCTTCTAAACGATGAATTTGACCGCCAGCTTGGGTAATGATACCCGTGTAACGCTCAATCATACTAGGTACTTGTTCACTCTGATCAGGGTGAACCAAAAATACGATTTCATAATGACGCATATTTTTGCTCCTTACGGTTATCTAGCCTCGTTGTTGGCTCAGTCAAACCAAATAGAGGCAAGGAACTAATTAAAGTGACTGATTTAAGCCGCAAGATACTACACAAATCCGAATCTGAATTCAAGCAGTATCGACAGTTTTTGTCACGCTATGCGCTAACACTAATGTCTCTAGTTACATTCGCTCAGGACAAAGTACATTAAGCAGAGCCATTAGCCCGGCTCATTAATCGTCTCAGACTTATTACTGTGATAAATATGACAACAGATATTCGAATTTGTATCGTCATATTCACTTTACCGAGCGTCTACACAATAGGTATGATGCTAGCTTGCCACCATTGATCCTCATCACATTAAAATAATAGTAAGAATAAAATAATGTTTAGAGTTTTATCTGCCCTACTTTTATCAGCTCCTCTTTCAGCCTGGGCCTTAGTTCCACCTGACTATCAAGAGCTACCGAGTGATTTCACTGCTGAAATAGAAGCGGGCTTGCAACTCAATACCGGTAATACTGAATCCAGTAGCTTTAACGGTAGAACCAAACTTGTCTATGATACGGAGCAGTTTAGACAGGAAGGGACCTTTAAGCTCTATTACGCAGCCGATAATGAAAACACCACGGCCGAAAAATATGATGTGCAGTTGCAGTCCAGTTATAAACTAAACAATGATTTTTCATGGCTTGACGATGGCTACATATTTGGTCGAGGTGACTTCACCCTTGACCGCTTCGGTAGTTATACTCAAATATCTACGATTTCTACGGGTTATGGTTTCGATGCCGTATCAAATAGTGATACTAAACTCAGCTTAGAAATCGGTCCGGGTTACCGATATAACATGCCCATCGAAACAGAATCAGAGCCAGACCCTGCGCCCAATAAAGATATCATTATCCGTACCGCGGCCAAGTTTGAACAGAAATTACAAGAGTACACCAGCCTCAACGCCGACCTCACCGCGGAAGTAGGCGAAGACAACAGCACCCTCACATTAGATATGAACTACAAGAACACCCTCTTCCAAGACTGGGCCTTCAAGATAGGCGTCAACATCAAGTACACAGACGTGGTACCCGAAGGCACCGAGCAAACAGACACCATAACGACATTCAACTTACTGTATACGTTCCAGTAGAAGGTTCGAGGCCCTAGGTTAGAGAAACTAGGATTGAGGCTCAAAGAAGAGTCGTAAGCGATAAGTTTTAAGCTGTAAGTTTATAAAAACAAGCGGCTTTACTCTTCCCTATAGACTTTCTATGGCACGCCCAACATATAGCTCTTCAACGAGACATCATCGAGTTGAGCTTGTCGGATTACAAGTTGCTGAAATATCTTTTATGGGTTCATCTGGCTGGCTTGGTATTTGGTTAGTTGATTAAATACCAAAGCTTCATTGGTATTTATTGCTTGCAGCAGGCTTTAGTGCAAACGCTTCTGTGACACGCTGTAGACCCATCCCTGGGCGCTCTGCCGTGACATCCCTGTCACGGAAGGTCGCAGCTGCGTTTACACCTGAGTGTTTATCACTTCGATTTAAGCTTAAAATTTGCCTCTAACTCAATTCAGGACATACATGCACTGACCTGTCTGATAACCATTTATTGAAATGTTTTTTATTGGTTCATTAGGCTAGTTTTGTTATCAGGCAGCGACCTGCCAACCATCACTTCATAATTATCTATCACCCGCCGTGGGCTTAAGTGCAAACACTTCAGTGACACGCCGCAAGCACAATCCCCGTGGGCTCTACCGTGACATCCCTGTCACGGAAGGTCATAGCCGCGTTTACACCTGAATGTACTTAGTACTACAACACGTACACCCAAAGGGTTACGCCGCCGGGTGCGGGATTACAGCGAGGCAATGCCAGAAAACTACAGCACCGCATCCAGCTTGTGTTGGCCATCTCAGGCCATTTATTATGTTAGTTTTACATGGATAATTCTTTAACCACTTGAAATACTGGGTAATCCTCTAATAAATCTTGCACAAGAATATCACAATGAAAAGTATTACCATGATAGTAGAATTGGATATTCATTTCTTGTACTGCTTTCCATGATCCTGCAGTTCTTGCATCTCTCTTTATTTGTGCTTGAAAGTCTGTATTATTCTTGAATGTTCCTCCGTGAAGGTTGCCCATACTGTCAGTTTTGACGGAGTGTAATTCAACTTGATATTTAAATCCTGATTTTAAAGTTAACTCACCATCTGTGATCATATTATTCCCTATTGATTATTCTATTAATTAGTTTCGACTTGTAGTTATTTCATAATTGGTAAGGCTGCCCCATATCGCCGCAAACACTAGCGCGTAAGCTGGCGGTGTTTTTGCAGGCTTTTTTTAGCAAAAAACGCGACAGCCATAATATGTCCAGTACGTTGTTATCTTATGTGGTCAAACGATACAATTTTGATTTACAACACAATGTATATACCGCGACTTACCTTATTGAAAATATGGTAGTTACCCGAAAAAGGATCTTCATTGCTATGGTTATCACAAAAGTCACTCGGTAAAATACTGCCTTCAGGAATTTCAGGATATAGCCCCTGAACAGTAGTTATGATTGTTTTTGTTGTAATTCTTTCACCGGATTTGAAACTACGCTTAATCGCATCTGATATTTTGTCTTTTCTTTCCATAAATTCCACCTCTTAAATTATTGATAATTCCCAAAACTGAACAGCCACATCACGCCGTAAACAACAGCGCATAGGTTTGACGGTATTTTGCTGCGTTTTGTTTTAGCAAAAACAAGGACAAGCCGTAATGCATATGATTGATTTGTTTTGTTATATTTTTTCTGCTGTCATTTCTTTGTGACCACAAGCATTGCAACTAAGAACCATTTTTTCGGTATTGTCATGAGCAAATAACTCATAATCCATACTTTTACATTCAGGGCATTTAGGCTCATCATCAAAACCAAGATATTTTAAAAACAAATTTTGTATCACCGATACAGCAGAACAAGTAAATAGTAAGCAAATTTTAGCGTCAGGAATATTTTTGTTCGGTGAATGCACAACCTCAGACGAATGATCCCAAGCACCCTCAACTAAATCTCGACAGCGCTTTCGTAGCTTGCTATTACTTTTCCCGGGGGCATAAAGACTAATAACAGCCTTGGAAATCCCTTTAAAGTCAGCTGTTTTCAAATCGCTTTCTTTGAGAATATCTGGGTTATCTTGAGCTAACACTCCTGCTAACTCGATTAGACTTTCCCTACATGTTAAACCAATTGACTGAATGTCTTCTGGTCCCGACACATTATTTAGTTCAAGTGCGGCATTATTCAGCCTACGGCTAATAGATTTAATATGCTCAATATCAAGGGGAACTTCATCAATTACATGTTTAAAATCCTGATGATGTTGTGCTTGTCGTCTCTGCGTTATCCCCAAATGAAATGAATATGCCTCATCAGCAGAAAAATAAAACTCATTTTGAGTGTATAAATTCATGGGAACAGCTTCGCCTTCAACAACCCACCAATTACCATCGTTAGTTTTTATGTTCCAAACGTAGATTTCAATTCCGAGTTCATCAAAAGTCTGCTCAACTTGCATATATTTGATGCCATTAACATCATTGCCAGCTAAATATGATTCTATTCTTTGTTCTACATCGATTCGATATTCTGGTGTCATCTTAACCTTGTATGATTGAATGGATTAAAAATATAACGTCTTATTCAATAACAGCACAATAGCGCTCTTGGCTGCTTGTTAACTTAGGTAAAATCTACCACCTATAACTCATTGCTGCAAAAGTATTATTTCCCACTTCGTGAAGAAAAAAGGATAAAGGGGTCGGAGCGAATAAGGTCAAATTGTCTTATAGATCAACTAGTATAGATGCTGCTAGTTTCCAAGCAGGGACATTTTTGCAGAGCCTATAGGGATTGTACTCTTATGAAATCAAGAGCCAGCGGCTCGCAGAACCTTCTCAACTGAAAGAGTGCACATAAGGTCGTCCTTAGGAATCCTGCCTCCACGACATTGGTACATCTGACCTATAGGGATATAGGAAATGTCTTATGTATGTCTGGAACATACAAGACCCTGCACTGCACCGCCGCAGGCTATAAGTAACATTGAAAGTACGACCTTAATGATCAACCAAATGCCTATATTGCCTAGACCCAACAACAGAAAATGTATTCAAACTTACTCTTTGCAAGGGCTGTAGATTCCCGCCCACAAGCATTGCGGGAATGACAAATGTTGGACTGCGTTCCATCACAACAAAGACTAAATCGAAGAGATAGATAAACGGGTGTAGGTGCGGCTGCGAGCTTCCAAAACAGGGATGTTTTGGTAGAGCCCACATGGAAGTGTTCACGGCGTCTTGCAGAAGTATCTGCACATAAGCCCGCTGCAAGCGATAGATAACAATGAAGCTGAAAATTACAAACACACTATCCAATACCAACTTAGCCATAAACTAAACCATCAAGTGACAATAATCAGATACAAAAATGCCGATGAGGTCTAAACCACATCGGCATTCAATAACTCTGACTAACACCAGCTAGCCAAAGAAAATTAACCTAGTCGAATTCGCGACTATAGACGTTGTCTTACAGCTTCGAACATGCAAATTCCGCTGGCAACGGAGACGTTCAGGCTTGAAACCGATCCTGACATAGGAATCGATGCAATCGAATCACAACCTTCACGGGTTAAACGACGCAGACCTTTATCTTCGGCGCCCATAGCGATAGCCAGTGGACCTTTAAGATCTGTCTTGTATAAGTCGCTATCGGCTTCACCCGCTGCACCAACGATCCAGAGTCCTTTATCTTGTAGGCTCTTCATGGTGCGTGCTAAGTTGGTCACCTGAAACAAAGGCACCACTTCTGCCGCGCCACAAGCCACTTTACTCACCGTTGGCGTTAGACCAACTGAGTTATCACGAGGTACGATAACACCGTGTACACCTGCAGCATCTGCATTACGTAGGCAAGCGCCTAAGTTATGTGGGTCGGTAACACCATCTAAGATTAAAAAGAAAGGCGTTTCCGTCTTCTCTACTAGCTTATCAATCAGTGTCGATAGATCATTATCATTGAGCTGCTTAACGGCTTTTACACGGGCTAACACACCTTGGTGTTGTCCATTGTCAGCTTTCTCATCAAGGACTTTTCGCGCTGATGTTTGCACTGAAATTCCGTACTCAGCAGCTACCAGAAGTAGACTAGCTAATCTTTGATCATCACGGCCAGCCTGCACCCACATTTCGATCACTCGCTCCGGACTATGCTTGAGTACCGCTTCAACAGCGTGAATTCCGAAGGTGATATCTTGTTTTTTCATCTATTTCAGTCTCTATTACTTGCTTGCTTTAGCTTTACGCTTAGCTGGGTTTTTCTTTACCGAAGCCTTTTTTGCTGAAGACTTTTTAGCCTTCGACTTCTTAGCCGCCGTTTTTGTTTTAGTGCCGGACTTCTTAGCCCCATCACTGGTACTTGCTTTACCGGACCCAAAGCTCTTATCACCAGAGTCTTTGCCCGCCGCAGCTTTCGAACGAGAACCACGTCGTTTAGGCTTATCGCTCTTATCAGCTTTGCCTCGCTTAGCGCCTTCTGCATTGACTCGCTCTCTGGCGGTCATCGGCTTCTTGCCTCGGCTAGGACGCTTAGACTTAGCGTCATCACCTTCCATCATAAGATCGATTTGGCGATCATCTAAGTTTACACCGGCAACCTTAACCGTTATCGCATCACCAAGCTGATAAATTTGACCGGATGTCTCTCCAACCAAACGCTGACGCATATTATCATACTGGAAATAGTCACTGCCTAAGCTTGAGATATGCACTAAGCCATCGATAAATAGCTTGTCCAAGCGAACAAACATACCAAAGTGTGTCACTGACGCTATAACAGCCTCAAACGTGTCACCCACATGGTCTTGCATAAATTCACATTTGAGCCAATCACTCACATCACGGGTCGCCTCATCGGCACGGCGCTCAGTGGTAGAACACTCGACACCAAGAAGATCTAACTCTTCTAGCTGATAGTTATAACCACCATCCGTTGTCCATTTCTCTTTCCCCTCTCCCTTCTCTTTCGCTAACAAGTAGCGAATAACCCGGTGCAGGATCAGATCTGGGTAACGACGAATAGGCGAGGTAAAGTGAGAGTATGCCTCGAGTGCTAAACCAAAGTGACCTTCATTATCCGGCGTATAAGTTGCCTGACGCATAGAGCGCAGCAACATAATCTGAATCAACTCTGCGTCGGGTCTATCGGCAATCTGCTCCATCACAGCTTGGTAATCTTTAGGCGTCGGCTCAAGCCCACCCTCTATCGTTAAGCCGCGCTCTTTAAGGAAGTCCTTAAAGTTAGTCAGCTTCTGCTCTGATGGTGCCTCATGGACACGGTACAGTACTTCGCCTTTATGCTTCTTAACAAACTTAGCCGAGGCCACGTTGGCCAAAATCATACACTCTTCGATGATCTTATGAGCCTGATTACGATTGCGCGGTATTATGCTGTCGATCTTCCGATCATCATTGAAAACAAACTGAGTTTCAGTGGTTTCAAATGCAATGGCACCACGCTCGGCGCGAGTTTCATCTAGAGTAAGATACAGAGATTGCAACGTCTGCAGATGCGGGAATATTGGCTTAAGCTTATCGCTCACCTCACCGCCTTCAAGCATATCGGCAACCTGGGTATAAGTCAGACGCGCATGAGAATGCATAACAGCCGAATAGAATTTATATCCTGACAGCTTGCCCGCAGCAGAAATGGTCATTTCTGCCACCATACATAAGCGGTCAACCTCTGGCATCAAAGAACATAATCCATTAGAGATCTTCTCTGGCAGCATAGGGATCACTTGCGATGGGAAATAAACTGAATTTCCTCGACTACGTGCTTCCTTATCTAAAGCAGATTCGGTGCGCACATAATGGCTCACATCGGCAATCGCTACCCAAAGACGCCAGCCACCGCTCTTCTTCGATTCAGCATAAACGGCATCATCGAAATCTCGGGCATCTTCGCCATCTATGGTGACAAGAGGCAGATGACGTAAGTCGACACGGTCCACTTTGTCTGCTTCGGTCACTTCATCAGGAATAGCGCGCAGCTTCTTCTCAATTAAACTCGACCAGGTATGTGGCAGATCGTAATTACGCAGGGCAATTTCGATCTCCATGCCTGGAGCGAGTTGTTTACCTAGAACTTCGGTGACTTTACCTGCGGCCTTCACATAGCGGCCCGGACGACGGGTCAATTCGAGTACCACGACATCACCCTGGCGAGCACCATTACGGTCCTCATCGGCAATGAGTATCTCTTGACCTATGCGCCTGTCATCGGCAATGACGAAAGCCATGCCAGAATCTAAATGGAAACGCCCCACTAAAGCAGCGGCTCTCTGTTCAACTAAACGAACGATACGCGCTTCACGTCGGCCTTTACGGTCAACGCCGGCTTTTTGAGCCAGCACCTTATCACCGTGGAAATACATCAACATGTCACGGTTATTGATAAAGAGGTCATCGCCTCCCTCTTCCAGCTTCAAGAAGCCGAAACCATCTCTGTGACCTATGATAGTCCCAGTCAGTAGGTCCATGCGTTCAGGTAAGCCATAGGCTTGACCACGGGTAAATACCAGCTGCCCATCTCTCTCCATGGCACGTAAACGTCTGCGTAGCGCTTCGAGGTGTTCTTCACTTTCGAGTTTTAACGCCGTTGCGATTCGTTCACGGTTAAGAGGAGATTTTTCGGATCGCAAGTACTCTAAAATAAACTCGCGGCTTGGAATGGGGTTTTCGTATGTGTCTTGTTCACGCTTTAAATGCGGATCTTTGATCATTCAATATCTCAAATTTCTACCCGGTATATTCCGGGCCATACCAATTACTTACATATAAAAGGTATTATTTATCGGGATCTCAGGTGCTCCTGTTTTGCCCTAGCAACTGCGCTGGGCGGCATTTTCTGCTCTAGCACCTTCAATAATTCTAAGGCTTTCTCTTTTGTAGCCTCATCACTAAATACATCGTTATATAGCCAGTGGTAACCCATCTCAAAATCTCTGGGGCTACCATAGCCTTCACCAAATAGTCTTACTAACATCATACGAGACGGCAGGTCGCCATTGGCTGCCGCAGGCATGACAAACTGAATTGCTCTTTCACGATCTTGTATCACAAATTGTCCATCGTGATAATATTCCGCGATCCTCAGCATTGCTTCGGCGCTCCCTTGCTCTGCAGAGTCTCTCAATAAAGAGATCCCTCTTGGCGGGTTCGCCTTGACGCAAATACCATGGTTAAGCATTTCGGCCCACAAGTATTGATACAGAGGCTGCTTTAGCACCTCAGCTCTTGCTTCAACATCTTGCACAAGCTGGCAATCGTCACCACGAACTCGGGTTAAATATTGCTTAGTCCTGATCAGCTCAATTAACTGCTCCTGACTATATATATCGACGGCCTGAGTCTCAGCCCTAGTCATTGTAGGACTTAAGGCCACTATCGATAGCAATAGTAAACCTAGCGTAGTTTTCGATGTAATTTTTAGCACTTCTTGTAACATGAGCTCTCTCGCGAAAAAATCATAAATATAAGTAGTGATCAGACAAAATATTCGACTATCAGCTGACTGAGTGAATAACTTGTCTCATCAATACTCCCCTACTAACTATACATAATAGGTCATCGGCACCATGATGTTTTTCTTGAGCATTTGCTTCAACCTAAGCAAGTCTATTTAAACCTTCGCTTATGTCAATAAAAAGGCCGCTATATGCGGCCTCAATCTATTAACTAAACGGATTCACCAGAATCATGGTCTCGTTTCTATCGGGACCCGTAGAGATAATATCAATTGGCGTTTCTAACAAGTCTTCCAGACGCTTAATGTAGTTCAATGCCGCTTGTGGCAATTGCTCTATAGAAGTCGCACCGAAAGTTGTTTCACTCCAGCCTGGCATTGTTTCCAGTACCGGTGTCACCTTCTCGTAGCCTTCGGCTGCAAGTGGAGTCACTGTCGCTACAGTTCCATCTGGATACTGGTAACCGACACAGATCTTAACTTCTTTCAGACCATCTAGCACATCTAGCTTGGTCAGACAGAAACCGCTTACGCTGTTGATCTGTACTGCACGCTTCATTGCAACGACATCTAACCAACCTGGACGACGCTTACGACCTGTAGTCGCACCAAATTCGTGACCCTTAGTACCTAAGTAGTCACCAATTTCACAATCAAGCTCAGTTGGGAATGGTCCAGCTCCGACGCGAGTCGTGTAAGCCTTCATAATACCCAATACATAATCGAGATGACGTGGGCCAAATCCAGAACCTGTAGCAACACCACCTGCGGTAGTATTAGAAGAGGTTACAAATGGATAAGTACCATGGTCGATATCGAGTAATGTACCCTGCGCGCCTTCAAACAGAATTGGCTCACCCGCTTTACGAGCGGTATCAAGCAATTCAGTCACGTCAGTACACATACTCTTAAGGTAATCAGCGATTGCCAAAGCATCTTTCAATGTCTTTTCATAATCCACAGCTTCGCACTTGTAGTACTCAGTCAACATGAAGTTGTGATAACCCATCACTTCTTTTAGTTTCTCTGCGAAAAGCTCTGCATCAAACAGATCACCGACACGAAGACCACGGCGTGAAACCTTGTCTTCATAAGCAGGACCAATACCACGACCCGTAGTACCAATAGCATTATTACCACGCGCTTTTTCACGGGCAACATCTAGAGCACAATGGAAAGGAAGGATGAGTGGACACGCTTCGGAGATTAATAGACGTTCCTCTACAGGAACTCCACGCCCTTTAAGCATGTTGATCTCAGTCATCAGAGCGTCAGGTGCTAGCACCACGCCATTACCGATAATGCATTTTACATTATCACGTAAGATCCCTGATGGAATAAGATGAAGAACGGTTTTGTCACCATCGATAACGAGTGTGTGACCCGCATTGTGGCCACCTTGATATCGAACGACATATTTTGCCTGTTCGGTAAGTAGATCGACTATCTTACCCTTTCCTTCGTCACCCCATTGGGTGCCGAGAACTACGACGTTTTTGCCCATTATTTGCTGCACGGTAGTGGTTAAAACGGGATTTTAGCAGATCTATAGGGGCTATAGGCAAGTAATTTATGAAAAAATAATCAACAAAACAACTCCAGCGGTCACTAATGCACCACCTAAACGTTGTAGAAGTTGCTGATTTTGATTCGAAATTTCCTTTAAATATGCTTTCCAGCGATTAGGAAATAACAGTGGTCCGATCCCTTCGATAATAAGCACTATCCCTAGTGCAATCATGATTAGCTGTAGAGACATAATTTAGAATTCCGAGTAGCGTACAGTAAATAGTATTTGCTTAAGGTTAGATTAACAAAGTGATGCTTTCTCTGGGTACGTTTTGATTGAACAATATCAATTATAATAAATTTTAGACAATAAAAAACCCAGCAAAAGCTGGGTTTTTTGAGTTCTCGATAGCGAAAATTAACGCTTTGAGAATTGTGGCTTCTTACGTGATTTACGTAGACCAACTTTCTTACGCTCAACTTTACGAGCATCACGGGTAACGAAACCAGCGGCACGAAGAGAAGGACGTAGAGCTTCATCAAGCTCCAACAATGCACGGGTAATACCGTGACGAATTGCACCTGCTTGGCCAGTGATACCACCGCCCTTTACAGTTACATAGATATCTAGTTTTTCAGTCATTTCAACTAGCTCTAGTGGTTGACGAACAACCATACGAGCAGTTTCACGACCAAAATACTTATCTAGTGGAAGTTGATTGACAATTATGTTGCCAGTTCCTGCTTTCGCGAATACGCGTGCAGTAGATGTTTTTCGACGGCCAGTGCCGTAGTACTGAGTTGCAGCCATTTGCTTAATCCTGTTTAGATATCAAGAACTTGAGGTTGTTGTGCAGCGTGGTTATGTTCTGTACCAGCGTAAACTTTAAGTTTACGGAACATGGCACGTCCTAAAGGACCTTTAGGTAACATACCCTTAACCGCTTTCTCGATAATCATTTCAGGCTTATGAGCCTGCAGCTTTTCAAAGGTGATCTGCTTGATGCCACCGATGAAACCCGAATGCGAGTAGTACACTTTGCCTTTCGCTTTATTACCAGTAACAGTAACTTTCTCAGCGTTGATAACGATGATGTAGTCGCCGGTATCGACATGAGGTGTATACTCTGGCTTATGCTTACCACGTAAACGTGAAGCAATTTCAGTAGCGATACGACCCAAAGTTTTACCTTCGGCGTCAACAACAAACCACTCGCGAGTGACTGTCTCTGGTGTAGCAGTAAAAGTAGTCTTCATTTTACAAAAACCCAATGTTAAAATTCTGTCTCAAATGCTTTACCAAGTATTGGTAAAAACACAAATAGTGCCATTCCCCGCCCCTTCGAGCAAAGAATTAGGCTTTACAACTTCCATCTAATTGATGGAGTAACGAGGGCAGGTGGCGGATTATAGACAAAGATGAGCTAAAAATCACCTAATTTTTGATCTAAATAAACAGAGTTTTCGAATATCTCTTAATCTAGGTCCACAATCCATATCTTTATGGCTTTAAGGAAGGTGTTCTAACGCGAGATAATCATGGGACTGCATCTCGGTAAGCCGTGAACGACAACGTCTGAACTCGAAACTCAATAAGCCTTGGGTATAGATATCTTCTAGAGACACTTCCGCCGAAATAATCAATTTGACATTACGCTCGTAAAACTCATCAACCATAGCCAAGAAACGTCTGGCAATATCATCACCAGTTTCCTTATCGCCCATCTGCTTAACACCGCTGAGTAATACCGTGTGATAGAGACAGGCCAACTCCATATAATCTCTTTGGCTTCTAGGGCCATCGCACAGCGCAAGAAAATCCAGCAACAATACGCCCTGAGCCTGTTTGCGTATATTAATGTCACGTCCGTCAATATCGATATCATCAGTTGAGACTTCTGACTCTGGCGCCAACTTAGCAAAATACGTGAGTAAATTGCTGTCCGCCTTAACATCTAAAGGGAAGTGATAGATCTCCGCTTGCTCCAGAGTACGTAGGCGATAATCGATTCCTGAGTCCACATTGAGGATTTGACAATGTTGATTAATCAGAGCAATAGCTGGCAGAAAACGGGCTCGCTGTAAGCCGTTACGATAGAGTTCATCGGGAATGATGTTAGAGGTCGCGACTAAGGCAACCCCCTCTTTGAATAAAGCTTGGAACAAGGTACCGAGTAACATGGCATCGGTAATGTCCGACACAAAAAACTCATCGAAACAGATCACCTGATACTTACCAGCCATCTGCTTGGCGATGATCAACAGAGGATCCCTCTGCCCTTTCAAGTTATCGAGATCGATATGAACTTGATGCATAAAACGATGAAAGTGTGCCCTGAGTTTTCTCTCACCAGGCAGTGCGTCATAAAAGGTATCCATCAGATATGTCTTACCGCGGCCCACTCCGCCCCACAAATATAAGCCCTGCACACTTTGCTCTTTGGCGCCTAACATAGAAAACAGTTTTTTCAGCGGGCTCGGCTTACTATTAATAAGCTGGATCTCATCAAACACACGTTGCAAACTTTTTACCGCTTGCTCCTGCGCCGGATCATGTGAAAAGTCTGCTCGAGTCAAGTCTTGCTGGTAATGTTGCCACGGAGTTAGCTGGGACACGTAAAATTATCTCTTTTATGCTTAAATGAACGGCTAGATGGTATCATGCCAGCAGTAAATATTTATTCGAATTTTTAGTTCCTGATGTAAAGGAGTTTTATATGGAATGGCCCTTAGTCATTGCGACATTTATTCTTGGTATTGTATTAGGCTATGTCGGTAGAACGATTATCTCCCGTAACCATGAATCTAACGGTAAAGGAAAAGTCTTAGAACAAACAAAATTAGAGCTGAGTCAGCATAAGCAGGAAGTGACCGACCATTTCGAGCTGCATCATAAACAACTTGCTGAATTTACCGAGCAGTTAAGCAAGATCAATAAACAATGGAATGATGCCGCGAATACCTTAGCACCAAAAAGCAAGGCTAAGCCTCTGCCGACGTTAACAAGTCAGGCAAGCATTCAAGAGAGCGATAATACGCAAACTGACGAACTCGATAGTGAAAGCGTCATCATAGTGAATCAAAACAATTAACCTTTGTTAATAAAATGAACTTTCATCTTTAATCCCTTGTCGGATTCAGTAATAAAAGCTCACTCGCTATACCGATTGGTATCAGCCTTGATATAGATAAATACATCCCTATATCTATAAGTGATCCCATTGAATCCGATATTGGAGCTATCAATAGATGAAAACCAAATTAAGCCTACTCTCAGCAGCCTTACTTACTGCATCACTCTCTTTGGCACCTAGCCTATCTCAAGCTGCAATACCTATGGCTGTCGAGGGTCAAACCGTGCCCAGCCTAGCGCCTATGCTTGAACGAACCACTCCTGCTGTTGTTGCAGTGGCTGTAACGGGTACCCATGTATCAAAACAGAAGGTACCCGATGCCTTTCGTTATTTCTTTGGTCCTAATGCCCCACAAGAACAAGTGCAGGAACGTCCATTTAGAGGACTAGGTTCTGGCGTTATTATCGATGCAGAGAAAGGCTATATCGTCACCAACAACCATGTGATTGAAGGCGCTGACGAAATTCTTATTGGCCTTCACGACGGCCGCGAAGTCGAAGCTAAGTTAATCGGCACAGATCCAGAGTCTGATATCGCACTGCTGCAGATAAAAGCCGATAAACTAGTGGCACTCAAACGCGCAGATTCAGATGAGTTAAGAGTCGGTGACTTTGCCGTCGCTATTGGTAATCCTTTCGGTCTAGGGCAAACGGTGACTTCTGGCATTGTTAGTGCCATGGGTCGCTCGGGTCTAGGCATAGAGATGTTAGAGAACTTCATTCAAACCGATGCGGCAATCAATAGTGGTAACTCAGGTGGCGCTCTGGTCAACCTTAATGGTGACCTAATCGGTATCAATACCGCCATTGTCGCCCCAGGCGGCGGTAACGTAGGCATAGGTTTTGCTATCCCTGCCAATATGGTCAACAACCTAGTCGATCAGATCATCGAACATGGTGAAGTCCGCCGCGGCGTTCTCGGTGTTTCCGGACGCGACTTGACTAATGAACTGGCACAAGGCTTTGGTCTAGATACTCAACATGGCGGTTTTGTCGATCAGGTGATGACAGATAGCGCCGCCGATAAAGCCGGCATTCAAGCTGGTGATATTATCGTCAGCGTCAATGGCCGTAATATCAAGAGTTTCCAGGAGTTACGTGCAAAAGTTGCCACCATGGGAGCTGGAGCAAAAGTTGAATTTGGCTTAATTCGTGATGGTGATAAAGAAACGGTAACTGCCGTACTTGGCGAAGCGAGTCAAACAACAGAAACAGCTGCTGGAGCCATACATCCAATGCTAGCGGGTGCAGCGCTTGAAAACAGAAATTCTGGCGTTGAGCTCACCGATATTGCACAAAACTCTCCGGCGGCTGCGAGTGGTCTACAGAAAGGCGATCTCATCGTCGGCGTAAACCGCTCAGAGGTGAGCGATCTGAAATCACTCAAGACTATATTAGCCGATCAACAAGGAGCGGTAGCCTTGAAGATAAAGCGTGGCAAGACCAACTTATATCTTGTCTTAAGATAAAGCCTAAGCATTAGGGTCATTCTCTACTCGTTATATTCAATAGAGTATATCGAGTGAGGAGCAGATCAATAAAACGTGATTTTTATTGATATTCCTTGCTTTCGATTAGCTTCAAGCTTATTAACTGCAAACATGTTAATCTAGCATCACTTTTTTATTAACACTCTCTGACATGACCCTCAAAGACACTCTTTTATATCTCGGTAAAGCCGTCACTTTCGGTTTAGTAATGGCCGCAGTCTTTCTGATAGTGACTCCAATGATTTCAGGTAATGGTCAGAATAATCTATTTTTTCAAAAGCGCGGTGATAGTGGCTTAGAATTGTCCTTTTCTAAAGCAGTTAGACGCGCGGCTCCCGCAGTAGTCAATATTTACAGTTTGAGCATAAATCGTAATCAGCCGCTCAACTCAGGTTCACTACAAGGCCTTGGTTCTGGTGTTATTATGAGCGGTCAAGGCTATATATTGACGAACTATCACGTCGTTAAAAGGGCTGACGAAATTGTTGTCGCACTGCAAGACGGTCGAAAGTTTACCTCTGAAGTTGTCGGTACAGACCCGGTTACCGATCTCGCCGTATTAAAGATCGAAGGTGATAGCTTACCGATAGTCCCAATCAACCTTGCAGTACCAGCTCAAGTGGGTGATGTTGTTTTAGCCATTGGTAATCCCTATAACCTAGGCCAAACGATTACTCAAGGCATCATCAGTGCCACGGGACGTAATGGCTTGAGTTCAGGCTATTTAGATTTTCTGCAAACGGATGCTGCGATTAATGCGGGTAATTCTGGTGGCGCACTGATCGATACCAGTGGTCAGCTTATCGGCATAAATACCGCGGCATTCCAAGTCGGTGGTGAAGGTGGTGGACACGGTATTAATTTCGCGATTCCCATCAAACTCGCTCACAGCATCATGGGTAAGTTGATTAAAGATGGCCGAGTTATCCGTGGTGCTCTAGGGATCAGTGGTGAGCCTATTAGCCCTGTGATGGCGCAGATCTTAAACCTTCCAGATCTCACTGGTGTTGTGATCACTGATATAGACCCTAACGGCCCGGCAGCACAAGCTCAACTGCAACCAAGAGACGTTATCACCAAGTATGAAGATGAAGTCGTACCTGGTGTGGAAATGCTGATGGATAGAATAGCCGAAACACCGCCAGGAAAGCAGATAACGATGAGGATTATTCGCAAAGGTAATCCATATGATGTTCCTGTCACTATTGGTGAAAATAGTAATAATGTCGAGTAAAGCATAATAAGAAAAGCCAGCATTCGCTGGCTTTTTTGTTAACTCTTTATCTACTCAGCTCTTCCCTTGTCTGACTTACCCATATAATCATAAAGTCCAATCCAGAAGCCCAACTCCAGCACCATACCAAGCCCAATAAAAACAGCTAGCCCAGATGCAACAAGCGATTGGTATCATTATAAAAAGAAGCATTAACCCTAGCCTTTTAAGTTCCCCCTTCATCTCCATATCTATCACTCTATAAACTTACTGACTTACTGACTTACTGACTTATGACTTAACTATAAAAAAAGCCACCCCGATAATAAATTGGAGTGGCTTGAGGGGGTATGGAGCTAAATTAACAGACTAATTATAGTTATAGTCGTAATTATAATGAGCTTAATTATGTATCTTAGGTAGTGCTGCGGCTCTGTCAGTAAAGTCTGCATGACAGTTACCACAAGTGAACTCTGCAGTTGCCCAAGGCATTTGGAACTTACCGTCTTCAGTGAACTGCTTCGCTGCAGGGTCTAGGTCGATAGTGAACAAGTGAGACTTCACATCACCAAATACCACATCAGCTCCACCTTGTCTTGGCGCAGTCTTAACGGCACTCTTAGCCAATTTAGGCATATGACAGTCGGTACATACTGCTGCGGCATGTGGAGCTGCTGCATGAGTATTCTGAGCAAACTCTTTCTCACCAAGACCACTGGCATTGTGACAGTCAGTACATGCTTTTACTGCTCCAGTATGTAGACCATCGGCACTATCTTGATTCACTGTAGACTTGTGTGAATCATGACAAGAGGTACAC
Source organism: Shewanella eurypsychrophilus (assembly GCF_007004545.3). Taxonomy (NCBI): domain Bacteria; kingdom Pseudomonadati; phylum Pseudomonadota; class Gammaproteobacteria; order Alteromonadales; family Shewanellaceae; genus Shewanella; species Shewanella eurypsychrophilus. The sequence goes on from NZ_CP045503.2 coordinate 5,062,914, forward strand.
GTCATGCCACTCTTAGGACCTATTTCGTCACCCGCTTTATAAGTACCATGATCTTCAGGAACAACTCCTAACATCTCATCGCCAGTTTGGTGGTGCTTTGATAACCTGCTGCTAGAGATGATACGGCCGCCAACTTTACTGCCGTTAGGGAATGCTTCGTTATAATGGCTAACAAATAATGGGTAATCTTTCTCACCATCACGAGTGTGACATTCGGCACAAGTAACAGCCTTACCATAAGCCATATCTTCAGCTAAGAAATCTTCCGTTGTACGCGCTGTAGCAATTTTAACTATGTTGTCTTTAGAAGGAGACTTAACATGGAAGCTACCCGCACCATGACAAGATTCACACTGAACACCTTGCTCTGCAAAGGTACCATTCATGCCTGGAAGGTCATCTTGGCGATCTGGGTTACGGGTATCGCCACCGGCGACATCAGTAGTGCGCTTCCAACCCGTTGTATGACAGTTACCACAACTATATTTGTAATCGAACTCAGTTGCCTTGTAATCACCCATCACATCGGCATCAGCTGGGTGATTATCAGGAATATTGAGCTCACCTTCCGCATTACGGATATTATATTGAACATTTTTACCAGTAACTATGTAACCATCAGCATCTAACCAGCGCATCTTCCAATGGTAACCACCGACAGTGTATGTAACTTCGTCATAACTGGTTGGTACACCTAAAGTATTGTTCGCTTCTGCATCGACTAATAGATCGATAGCACCTGTAATAGTGGCTTCAGGAGTGTATGGGAATGCAGGCTGCTCATTTCCCGGGTTTTTCATAATTTTGAAATTGTGACCCGTTTTAGCAAATGTTTCATGCTTACCACTATGGCACGTTGCACAAGCCGCCGAGCCGACATATGCGAGTACTTCAGGCTCGGGAATAACAGCGGCTTCAACCATCACAGTGACTTCACCCGTTGCCTCATCCGTGCCATCGGTGATGGTATAATTAAACTTCACTTCACCAGCAGTTGCACCAGCTGTGAAGTCAATTTTTCCAGCGTTAATAACGGCGCTATCTGAGTCAACAGATACAATGGTTAGGGCATCACCATCTGCATCGGTATCATTGGCTAATACATCTATGGTCACAACTTCTGATACTGTTACTGTAGCGGAGTCAGCAACAACAACTGGGGCATTATTTACTGGGGGTTCAGGTGTTGGAGTGGTGTCATCATTATCACTACCACAGGCTACCAACATGGTGATCATGCTGGCAAGCACTAGCTTTTTATAGGGAATTTGTACGTTCATAGGTTCATCCTCACTTGGCTTTTTTGATATCGCCAACATTGCAGGGAGGGCGATTAATATGTCTCTTTGGACATGTAGCCAGTATTGAGGAGTTACCCCTAAAGGAATAGATAAGCGGAGTTCACAACCTGATTGAAGTTGTGAACAATAGTTATCAGAAACTATCTATCAGACTGTTTATTAAGAATAAATAAAGTCTACGACAAGTTGTGATGTTGTAAAACAAATTGGCCTGTATTTGTCAAAATGTAGATCTTTCTCTCATTTTGCATAACCAGACCCGCTTTTTTAAGCTGGCGCAGATGAAAATTAAACTTAGTATGATCTTCTACTCCAACCAAACGGCACAGGTCCATAAATTTCAACTCTTTATGGCAACCCAGCGATTTCAATGTTTCACGTCGTAGCGGATTAGCTAACGCGGCATAGACGCTATCAGAGTCAATATCAGAGCTCGATTTCAGTAATTGCTTTTCAGCGATACTACGCCGTATGGTCATCACAAGATCGACGCTCTTAAACGGCTTAGTCAGCACACTGTCAGCCCCTTTCTTCATCGCATCAACCGCGGTGTCTACGGTGGCATAGGCAGTGACAATCACCACAGCCATAAAGGGATTTTCTTGCCTTAGGTTAGAAATGGCCTCGACACCTGTCATTCCGGACATGACTAGATCCATTAAAGCGATATCGAAAGAGTGTTTTTTGCAGACTGCAATGGCTTCCTCTGCACAGGGTACCGCAATCACATCGAAACCTTCAAGCTCGAGAATATCGACCATATTCATCCGAAGATCTTTATCATCCTCTGCAATTAAGACCTTAGTCATGGAGCAAACCTCTGTTATAAAATGTCATAGATACCTTAGTACCCTCACCTAATGTACTTTCAATATTCATCTTGCCCTGATGAGCGCTCAAAATTTGCTCACAAATTGCTAAGCCAAGCCCCGTCCCTTGCCCGATTGACTTGGTCGAATAAAATAGCTCAGTCGCTCGCTCTAAGGCTTTATTGTCCATTCCTTCACCCCAATCTCTGATTGAGAGGTAGAGATTGTCAGCCCCACCATGGGCAGTAATTTCAATATTTCCGCCAGATTCTGTCGCATCCATTGCATTATTGATCAGGTTTATCATCAACTCTTCGAGCTTAACCTTATGGCCATACAGGATTAACTCAGACCCACAGTTAATACTTAAATGGTAAGCTTTCGCTTTATGTGCAAGTAACTGAATTGCGCCATCGATAACTTGTTGAACCGACACAACCTCAGCCTTACCTTCATTAGGTCTGGCATACGTCAGTAACTCCTTACTGATCTCAGAGGCACGGTCAATTCCAAGGCGGGCTCTATCTAGGTACTCAACTAATGCCAGATTTTCCGCAGGCAGCTTACGTTCAAGCAGATCTAAGGCAAGATTAGAAGAGGCGAGTGGATTGTTGATCTCATGGGCTACACCCATGGCTAGGTGGCCAATGGCTTTATACTTATCAGCTTCAATGGCTCGCTTCAGCTTTGCCTCTGTAGCCAACTCCTTCTCAAGATCAAAAACTTTCAGTGCCCTATGTATGGTAAATAAAATTAAACCTGCTGCCAAAGTCCGCAGAACGGGCACACTATGGTGAAAATCGGTAGGTACTAGCCCCGACAAGATCCCATAAACCAATAGGCCTACGCCTGTTGCAACAAAGTAATGGCCATATTCATGATCAGCCTGTTGCAGCTGATATCCATAAAGAGAGATACCGATAGCCGCCAATGAAGCACTACCAAAGCCCAGCAACCAACGGGTATACAGGGCGGCTTCACTAAAGGTATCGGCAGATAGATAATATCCACTGGAGAAGAAAAACATCCCTAAGGTATAGATAATCACTATCACAGCAATTACCAACTGACCGAGCTTGGCACCAAGCCTATCGCTAATACCAAACAGCAACCATGCAAAAATCATTAAACCTGCATAGGAAAGTGAGAGTTTTATCAACCTTAACCACTGTATAAGAGTCTCATAATCTGGATAGATCTCATCGCTAAACAAGATGACATAAAGCTCTGACCACTCATGGAAGGCATGGGAGAAACTAAACAGTGCTAGCGCCCATAGAATCGGAGATATAGACAACTGGCTATATTTAAAATTTCGAAACACGACAACACAGCCTATAGAGAAAAATACCAGGCCATAAAATAGATAAATGTTAAATGTGATGAATGTCGGCATGAGCGGAAACTACCACTTTTGGCTAGATAGCTTGTTGATCTAGGCAACAAATGGACCACTGAGTCTCTGTGCATGTCACAGATATCAAAATAATCACTCACTCATGGTCCGCACGATGCTGGGGGAGCTAGCGCTTCCACAATACATTCACTAGAGCCCCGATCATAATAATGCTACCACCCACCCAACTTACAACAAGAAGGCGAGTTGCAGCGTTATCTACATCAGGAATAGGACAGCTTAATTCACTTGCTGTAACATTGATTAAAGTTAGCTACCGCTTCCACAATACATTCACTAGAGCCCCGATCATAATAATGCTACCGCCCACCCAACTAACAGAAAGAAGGCGAGTTGCAGCGTTATCTACATCAGGAATAGGTCAGCTTAATTCACTTGCTGTAACATTGATTAAAGTTAGCTACCACTTCCACAATACATTCACTAGAGCCCCGATCATAATAATGCTATCACCCACCCAGCTAACAACAAGAAGGCGAGTTGCAGCGTTATCAACATTAGGAATAGGTCAGCTTAATTCGCTTCGTATACATTAACTAAAGGCTAACTAGCGTTTCCACAATACATTCACTAGTGCTCCGAGCATGATGATGCTACCACCCACCCAACTCCAAATAGAGGGGAGTTCGCTAAAGATTATCCAGCCAAACAACATAGCAAAAATCACCTGAACATAGGCATATCCAGCAGCTTTTCCTGCAGACTCTGACTGCATCGCCTTGGTGAGCCCTATCTGACCGGCTTGGGTAAACACCCCCACAAAGAGCAGTAATAATAAGCCTTCAAAATTTGGCATAACAAAATCACTGCCTAATAGAAAGACTGACAAGGGTAAGGCTATGAGTGGAAAATAGAGAATAATAACCGAGGTATCTTCTACGTTGCTCAGCCTACGTACAATGACATAGGCGATAGAGCTACCCAGTGCCCCTAGTAAAGCGATGCCGATACTCGCCCAAGGAAGTGCAGCTTGCTGATCGACGCCTAACCCCGGCAGCACCATCACTAAAAGCCCTAAAATACTGAGCATGATACAGACTTTAGTTGAGTGCAGTACTCGCTCTCCCAGAAAGATAAAAGCCAGTAGCGCAGTAAACATTGGGTGTAGATACTGAAGTAAAGTAGCCTCAGCTAAAGGGAGAGTGATCACTGAATAGTAGACACAAAATAGTGCTAGAGTCCCTACAGTTCCTCGAGCTAAAAGTAGCTTCCTATTATGACCCCACATTGAGATCCCTTTGCGCTTAACATCAATATAGCTAAGCCCCAATGAGACCAACGCCCTAGCAGCAATAATCTCTAATACTGGAATACCATGAGCGCTGACGAGCTTGACGCAAGCCGACATTAAAGAGAAAGCGAGTGCCGACAGCAACATAAAGCGGACACTCAAAGGGATTTGAGAAAGGATAGCTGCGTTCATTAAGACTACTTGGTGAGGAAAATGAGGGCGATAATAACCTAAGAGACACGCTAACACCTAGTCACGTTACTGTTTGACCAAGCAGTCGGTGGTGTCGTGAATTTCTATTTCACACTTGAAGCTGTGGTCGCTGTTTTAATTTTTTTGCGGCCTTACGGCCGAGGTGGATCGCAGGGTTCCACTCTGCACTGACCAGATACTTATATGGAATGGTATAAGACAGTTAACAATCGAACTCAAGAAGTAACTGCACTGATTTAAGCCCAAACAAAAAAACCACCTCTGAGTTCTTCAGAAGTGGTTTTCAATAACAGTGGTAAAGCTACTGTTGAAGTTGGCTAATTTAGCTTACACGAACAACTTGTCCGCCAAGGCCCTTGAACTTCTCTTCTATATGCTCATAACCACGATCTAGATGGTAGATGCGATCGACAATGGTTGTACCATCTGCCACTAAACCTGCAATAACCAAACTGGCTGAGGCTCTAAGATCCGTTGCCATCACTTGAGCACCTTTGAGTCGCTCAATCCCTTGAATGATACAGGTATTACCTTCAAGTTCCATGTTAGCCCCCATACGAATAAGCTCTGGAACGTGCATGAAACGATTCTCAAAGATGGTTTCAGTGATCGTTGAAGTGCCTTCGGCTAACACATTCAGCAAACAAAACTGCGCCTGCATATCAGTAGGGAAACCTGGGTAGGGAACCGTTTTGATATTGACAGCTTTAGGCCGCTTGCCTTGCATATCTAGCTCAACCCAATCATCACCTGTAGTGATGTTAGCTCCAGCATCCTCAAGTTTAGCAAGCACAGCCTCAAGCGTTGATGGCTCAGCATTGACACAACGGATCTTGCCACGAGTCACAGCTGCTGCAACTAAGAAACTGCCGGTTTCGATTCTGTCTGGCATCACACGGTAGTGACATCCCTGCAGAGATTCGACACCTTGAATGCGAATTGAGTCGGTGCCAGCACCTTCAATTTTAGCTCCCATGGCAATCAGGCAGTTTGCTAAATCAATCACTTCTGGCTCACGTGCCGCATTCTCTATGATGGTCTCGCCATCTGCAAGTGATGCAGCCATCAACAAGTTTTCAGTCGCGCCAACACTGATCATATCCATAAAGATATGAGCGCCTTTTAAACGACCATCAACACGAGCCTTAATGTAGCCCTCTTCAACCTCAATCTTAGCGCCCATCTGCTCTAAGCCATGAAGATGTAGATTTACCGGACGCGCGCCGATTGCACAGCCGCCAGGTAATGACACATCCGCCGTACCAAAACGAGCGAGTAACGGACCAAGTATAAGGATTGATGCGCGCATGGTTTTAACTAGATCATAAGGAGCACAAAAATGGTCCAAAGATGTAGTTGAAATACGAACTTCACTATTATCATTACGAGTGACTTCTGCACCAAGACAACGCAGTAACTCACAGCTTGTATTTACATCTCTTAGGTTAGGCACATTACTGACAACAAAGTCAGTCTCAGCCAATACACCCGCCATTAAAATTGGCAGGGCTGCATTTTTAGCACCTGAGATCACCACTTCACCAGCTAGTGCTTCACTAGCCTGAATTTTTAATTTATCCAATTTAGATCTCAGCTTACATGTTGAAAACTTTTTCACGCTTCCATTGAGTCGGCGTAAAAGCATTGATAGTTAGGGCGTGAAGTTCACCACTGGTGATGCGATCCATCAGCGGACCATAAATAGTTTGCTGCTGCTTTACGCGCCCCATACCTTCGAAACATTCACCGATAGCAACAATCTTATAATGTGTACCAGCTTGGGTAACATGCACTTCTTCTAACGAGAGGGCTTGTAAAAGTAGCTGCTCTATCTCTTTTAGCTTCTCAGCTTCATTATTCGCTTGTTCTGTTTCATTGTTGTCCATGGATCTATTTACCTTGTTTTGCTTCTTCAATGAAGAAGAGTTCTAAGTCATATAATGCTATTAATTTCGATAATTGAATCGATGCCGAGGAAAGTGTCAACACTCTCCCCTGTTTTTTCGCTAGAGAAATCAGTTCTAATAAAAACGCAATCCCAGCACTATCGCTGTAAGTGAGCCCGGATAGGTCTAGCACCTTAGCGCCTTTATCTACAAGCCGCTTTCTTTCATCCCACAGCTTAACAACCTCTTGTTGAGAAAGGCTGCCAGTAATACGGCATATTGCTCCGTCACAGAGAAAGTCGGCCACTTAAACCTTTGTCCCTTGAGCCTTCGAACTGATGTGCCCTTTCGTTCGCTGCTCCAACTCTAAAATTACCGAGTCTATGCCTTTTTGGCGAATAAGATTTGAAATTTCTGAACTTTTTGACGCTAATAAACTCACGCCTTCGGCCACAAGGTCAAATGCCTTCCAGCTATTATCTTTAAGACGACGAACCTTAAAAGCCAGCTTAATCGGCGGACGCCCCGCCTCAAAAATTTCGATGTTCACATTGACCATTTTCTCCTGAGAAAAATCTTTAGCCGGAGAAAATTTAACTTGTTGATCTGTGTACTCAGTAAATGCCTGAGCATAGGTAGAAACTAAATAACCTTGGAACGCTTTTACAAAACGCTGCCTTTGTTCTTTGGTTGTCGCTTTAAGATGCGTGCCCATCACCTTGTATGAGGCGTACTTATAATCAATATAGGGCATCAACTCATCCGAGACTATCACCTTAAGGTGGTCAGGATTAGCCTTAATTATGTCAACATCCTGATGAAATCTGGCAAAAGTATTGTTAGCAACCGCTTCAACCATATCATAGGGATCCATGGTGTTAACCTCGGACTCTTCGCCGTGAGCGAACCAACTAAAAGCCACCAAAGTAAGTAGAACAGTATTCTTGAAAATGCGATTAAATAAACTCATTGTTAATCCTTGAGGCTATCAAACAATATGACACTAGTGAGCAATAATTTCTAAAATAGCGATCACAAAGGTTAATCTTTGACGCTATAGAGAAACTGGCCAATCAGCTCCTCGAGCACCAATGCTGAGTGCGTATCTTCCACTCGGTCACCGTCGACGAGCATGGCAATGTCATCATCAACAAAGCCCGGTGTTAATCCCAAAAACTGCTCACCCAACAAACCTGACGTTAAAATCGATAAGCTACTGGTCTCAGGAAATTGATTAAACTCTTTCTCCATCGACAGCTCTACCACAGGAACCAATTCTTCTGGATCAAGGGTAATTGCACTCACTCTGCCTACCACAACACCACCCACCTTAACTGGAGAACGCGGCTTCAGACCACCAATATTGCTAAATTTAGCATAGAGAGTGTAATTATTGGCACTGGACCTAACGTCGACATTGGCAACGTTAAACACTAAGACTAGAAAGGCAGCCAGACCAGATAAAATAAACAGCCCCACTAATACTTCAATTTTTCGAGTTAACATACTCAGCTCACCACTCTACTTCTTAAGCAGGCTCTGCCTGCTCAATCATATCCATTAACGACCAAACATTATCGCCGTAAGTAAAAAATCCAAAGCCAAAACTGCCAGGCTAGATTGCACCACAGTCTGTGTTGTTGCTTTACTAATCCCTTCCGGATTAGGGGTCACTTGATATCCCCGGTATAGGGCAATCCAAGTCACAACGACAGCAAACACTAAGCTCTTAATGATGCAATTGACGATATCTTGCCGCCACTCAACAGAGGCTTGTAAAATAGACCAAAAGCTACCGCTATCGATACCTTTCCACTCAACACCGACCAGATGTCCACCGTAAATACCTATGGCAGTAAACATCAAGGTTAGCAGGGGTAAACTCACCACTCCGGCCCAAAAGCGTGGTGCGATGATCTGCCTAAGCGGATCGATAGCCATCATCTCTAAACTTGAAAGCTGCTCAGTGCTCTTCATCAAGCCAATTTCAGCCGTTAAAGCAGAGCCTGCACGTCCGGCAAACAAAAGTGCCGTCACCACAGGGCCTAACTCGCGCAGCAAACTCAGTGCAACCATAGGGCCTAAGCTTTCTTCTGTGCCGAAACCAACAAGAATATGATATCCCTGCAGTGATAACACCATGCCAATAAACAGACCTGATACTAATATCAGCAGCATAGATTGCACACCAACAACATAAAGTTGCTTAACAAATAAAGGCCATCCCTTTAAGCGCGGTTTGCGTGCAATAGCGCCCCATAACATAAGACCGGCTCGACCAAGTCCTGTTACAAAACCAATGGCTGCTCGACCCATTGTTGCCAAGCTTTCAGTTATAATCATACGACTTTCCTCATACAGGTATAAGGAAAACCAGAGTATTGTTTAATCATTAACTTTTCTGTCACTGACCGACGAGCTCCTCAACATAATTAACTGCAGGAAAATGAAAAGGTACCGGACCATCAGGTGCACCGTCGATAAATTGTTTTAATTGAGCATTATCGGCATATTTTAATTCTGCTGGCGTTCCTTGGGCAATCACATGTCTATCTGCCATGACATAAACATAATCGGCGATACCTAACACTTCTTGTACATCATGAGAGATCACCACAGAAGTCAACTGTAATGCATCAGAAAGCTCTCTAATTAGCTTAACCAGCACTCCCATAGATACAGGGTCTTGTCCTGCAAATGGTTCATCATACATCACCATATCAGGCTCGAGTGCTATCGCTCGGGCCAAAGCGACTCTTCGCTGCATTCCGCCAGACAATTCTGTTGGCATCATCTTGGCCGTACCGCGCAAGCCAACCGCTTCTAGCTTCATCAGCACGATTCGGGCGATAATATCTTCTGCAAGCCCCGAATGCTCTCTAAGAGCAAAAGCCACATTATCGAACACATTCATGTCAGTAAAAAGCGCACCACTTTGAAATAGCATGCTCATGCGCTTACGCAAATTAAATAACTGATCTCGGCTACATTTATGGACATCATGGCCATCAAACAATATCGTCCCAGTATCAGGAGTCAGTTGACCTCCGATCAACTTAAGTAAAGTCGTTTTACCTATTCCACTGGGCCCCATGATGGCAGTCACTTTCCCTTTCGGGATAGATAAACTGATATCATCAAAAATCTGATGTTGACCACGACTAAAACCTAAATGGCTGATCTCAACCAATGATGCTGAAGTTGGTGATTTTTTATGATTCATATCGCATCCATACGCAACGGGAAAGGCTGATAGACCTTGCGAGAAAAAGGCAAATTGTACGAAATTGGGCTATCAGGCACAACTGAATCGGCACAATCTTGACGCAATACTTTCATTTTCTCTCAAATCCAGCGAAAATGCGCGGCAGACTTACTTTAGAATTGAATTTGATGTTATTTAATATATTTTTACTTATTGCGGGATTAGGGGCTTTAGTATGGAGCGCCGACAAGTTTGTTTACGGCGCTGCTGCATTTGCTCGTAACTTAGGACTCCCACCTATGCTGATTGGACTAACTATCGTCGCTATGGGAAGTTCTGCACCAGAAATGTTTGTCGCCGCAACAGCCTCAATGGACGGCATGACAGATACAGCAATAGGCAATGTATTAGGTTCTAACGTCGCCAACATTACTCTTATTCTAGGTATCACGGCCTTAATGGGGGCCATAGCTGTCCGCTCTCAAACTCTATTACGTGAAATACCTATGATGCTTGCCGCTACGGCTATAGCAGGATATTTTCTTCACGATGGATTTCTAACCCGCATGGAAGGCGTCATGCTGATGGGACTGTTCTTCATTCTCATGGGCTACTTAATCTGGCACGGTCTGACAAATAAGAATCCTGACCCTTTGGCTGATGAAGCTGATGAAGAGATCCCAACTGGCGTACCGACTCGCAAGGCAGTACTCTGGTTAGTAGTGGGTATTGTGCTATTACCTTTATCTGCAGATTGGATGGTACAGGGCGCCGTAGGGATCGCGAAAGCGTACCACCTATCAGATCTGGTTATCGGCTTAACGATTATAGCGATTGGTACTAGCTTGCCGGAGCTAGCAGCCTGTGTCGCTGGCGTATTGAAGAAAGAAGATGACTTAGCTATAGGCAATATCGTCGGATCAAATTTATTCAACATTCTTGCAGTCCTCGCCCTTCCAGCGTTGATTGCTCCCGGTGAAGTCGATGCCTCAGCCAGCACCCGTGATTTTTATATGGTAATGGCTACCAGTAGCGCCCTTGCCGTATTCATTTTATTAAGCGGCCGCGCTAGAGCATTAAAGCCTTGGCATGGTGGCGTGTTACTGTTCACTTTTATTGCGTACCAATTATTTCTTTTTCTTGCATAAAAAAGACGTAGATCGGCCTGAATATACAGAGAGATCAAAATGGTAGATGTAAACAAATTACGCCAGTGGGGCAAAAACGTTATCGATGTAGAGCGTAACGCACTCGATAACTTATACCAATACGTAGACTCGGTAGAGTTTGCGGCAGCATGTAAACTGATCCTTGACTGCACCGGAAAAGTTATCGTGATGGGCATGGGAAAATCTGGCCATATAGGCAATAAGATTTCGGCAACATTCGCCAGCACAGGTACTCCGGCCTTTTTTGTTCATCCAGGCGAAGCCAGCCATGGTGACCTTGGTGTGTTGAGCGAAAACGATATTATCTTAGCCATTTCTAACTCTGGCGAGGCCAGCGAGATTTTAACCTTAATGCCGGTCATTAAGCGTATGGGGCTGCCTATCATATCTGTCACAGGCAAACCAGAATCAACCATGGCAAAACATGCCATTGTTCACTTATGCATCGAAGTGCCTGAAGAGGCTTGTCCATTAGGGCTCGCACCGACATCGAGCACCACCGCCACTCTAGTGATGGGCGATGCGTTAGCCGTTGCCCTGCTCCAAGCTCGTGGCTTCACTAAAGATGACTTCGCCCTGTCTCATCCTGGTGGTATTTTAGGTCGTAAGTTATTGCTTAAAGTCAGCGATGTAATGCACAAAGGTAAAGAGTTGCCTCTTGTTAGTCATAATATCTGCATTACCGATGTCCTTTATGAAATATCTAAGAAAGGCTTAGGTATGACCGCCATTACAGATGACAACAACACCTTAGTGGGTATCTTTACCGATGGCGATCTTCGCAGAGTCATCGATGCTCAAGTCAACTTGAGAACAACCCCTATCGCCGACGTCATGTCTAAAGATTGTGTCACGGTATCGGACGGTATTCTTGCCGCTGAAGCATTGAAAGTGATGGATGAAAAAGACATTAATGGCCTCATTGTTGTCGATGAAAACAATACGCCCATAGGTGCGCTTAATATGTTAGACATGGTCAAAGCAGGAGTTATTTAATATGAGTCAATCACATCAAACTTTTTACGGTCCAGTTGAAGACAATATTTGGCAAAAAGCTAAACAGATCAAGTTACTCATTTGCGATGTCGATGGTGTATTTTCAGATGGTCTAGTTTATATGAGTAACGGTGGCGAGGAGCTTAAGACTTTTCACACCCGAGATGGCTACGGCGTTCGTTCCTTACTCACCAGCGGTCTGCCCGTTGCGATTATAACGGGTCGTCAATCTCAAATTGTCGAAGATAGAATGACAGCGCTAGGGATCACCCATATTTATCAAGGTGTTGATAATAAAATCGTCCCTTACGAAGAGCTACTCTCATTGTATAATGTCACACCCGATCAAGTCGCCTATATTGGGGATGATGTGGTTGATCTTCCTGTGATGAAACGAGTTGGTCTGTCAGTTTGTGTCGCCGATGGACATCCCTTTGTAAAACAACATTCTGACTTTGTTACCTCGATCAAAGGCGGTCATGGTGCACTGCGAGAACTGACCGACTTGCTATTACTCAGCCAAGACAAATTCGACTCAGCTCATGGAATGAGTATATGAATAGAGTGACGCTTGCCATTATTGCTTTCTTTGGCACTGCATTGATCTTGTATTGGCAAGTACAAACCAAAAAAAGTGATGAAGGAGCGGCAATCGATAGAAGTTTAAGCCCTGATTACATTGCTGATAATCTTCGTAGTGTAGATTATAATGAGTTAGGTATCGTCAGTAGTCGTGTCACTGCCACTCATATGGAACACTTTGAGGAAGCTGATATGACTTACTTCACTCAACCTATATATCTTGTGTATCCCAATGAAGGTCAAGCCCAATGGCGACTACAGTCGAGCACGGGCACACTCAACAAAAAGTCAGGAAAAGTTGTCCTTGAAAATAATGTTATTATCGATGCAATTAGTCCTAGAGAGCCTATTCAAACGATAAAAACCAGTTACCTTGAATTAGATCTTAATACCATGGTCATGACCTCAGATCGCCAAATCTATATCACAGGTAATGATTTTATTATTGAAGGCTTGGGGCTATTCGGCGATCTCAATGCTCAAAACGTGCAGCTTTTGAGCAAAGTTAAAGGCACTTATGCGACCCCCAGAGATCACATAGGTGATGTCATGCTAAAGTAAGATTAGTTAAGGCATCAACCTTGGCCAATACATGAATTCAAGCTCCCAAGGTTAGCTAACCTTGTGAGCAAAGTGACTTACACCATTTGAAGGAAGATATGAACAAACATAACTTAATCATTGCAGCCTTGCTATGCATCACAAGTTTTAGTGGTGTCGCAAAGCAAGATGATCTCTTACAAGAGGTTAAAATCTCTGCGGCAAGTCAAGAAGCCGATATAAAAAACAATCAAATGGTCTTTAATGGTCCAGTCGAAGTAACGCAAGGATCGATTAGAATCTTAGCCGATGAACTAAGAGCATCTTCTAAAGAAGATGGTGGCGGAAGAATATTGGTTGCCATTGGTAAGCCTGCAACCTATTCACAAATAATGGAAGATGGCCGTCCGGCTTCAGCAAGCGCTGAAGAGATTCGTTATGAGTTATCGAATCGAACATTAACCTTAATCGGCAATGCCACGCTTGAACAGGATGGTAGCCAAGTAAAAGGCAACATGATCCGTTATAACATTGCTGAGCAACGGCTTATTGCCGAGAGTAAAGGCAATGACAGGGTTATTACCATTATTCAACCTGAAAACTATCAAGAAAGCAGTCAGGAAGAAAGAAAAGACCCTGAGCCCAAACCAGACCCAATTCCAACTCAGTTACCAGAGATTGAGCAGGAAAAGCAATGAAGCAGAAGACACTAAAGGCTGTAAACCTTGCTAAGAGTTATAAAAACCGAGCCGTAGTACAAGATGTCAGTATCACAGTTAAAACCGGCCAAATTGTTGGCCTACTGGGACCCAATGGTGCAGGAAAAACAACAACCTTTTATATGGTTGTGGGCCTAGTACAAAGTGATAAGGGCAGGATTTTAATCGATGATGATGATCTGACACTCGATCCAATGCACCTTAGGGCAAGAAAAGGCATTGGTTATCTTCCACAAGAAGCGAGTATTTTCCGAAAACTATCAGTAAGAGATAACATCATGGCGGTGTTACAAACCCGCTCAGATCTCGATAGCAATGGCCGTGACGAACAGCTCGAAAGTTTACTCGAAGAGTTCCATATCACTCATATTCGAGATAGTCAGGGCATGGCTTTGTCTGGTGGAGAACGTCGCCGAGTTGAAATTGCCAGAGCGCTCGCAGCAAACCCGCAGTTTATTCTTCTCGATGAACCTTTCGCAGGTGTCGATCCTATTTCAGTTATCGACATCAAAAAAATCATCGAACAACTTAAAAGCCGAGGGCTTGGTGTGCTCATCACAGACCATAATGTGAGAGAAACATTGGATGTTTGTGAGCGAGCATACATAGTAAGTCACGGAAATTTGATCGCTGAAGGCACACCCGCTGAAATCTTGGACAATCAGCAAGTGAGAGCTGTGTACTTAGGTGAACAATTCAAGCTATAGTTAATCAATAAACTCTTTCTTCCTCGCGTATTAAGAGCAAAAAAAATTTACCAACGCTCAGCTTACTTACAGTGAGTTTAGGGGCCAGAGAAACCCCAGTTCAATTAAACAGGCTTTCTCATTTTATAATTACAATGAAGGGAATAGCGGTAAATGAAAGCGTCACTCCAGCTTAAAATGGGTCAGCAGTTAACCATGACACCGCAACTGCAACAGGCCATTCGCCTTTTGCAGCTATCGTCGCTGGAACTGCAACAAGAAATCCAACAAGCATTAGACTCCAACCCCCTTCTCGAATTAGACGAGGAGCAAGTTGATCTCCCGGTCAATGGTGAAGATAAAACCATTGATTCAACTGAATTCAGTTCTGGCTCAGAGGATGATGCACCTCTCGATAGCTCAGCAGTAGATACTTCTGAAGCCTTAACTCAAGACTCGATGCCTGAAGACTTTCCTACGGACACCACTTGGGATGAGGTGTATACCGCAACGCCAAACTCTAGCTCTGGCGCTATGCGCGACGATGATATGCCTTTTCAAGGAGAAACTAGTGAAGGCTTATACGAGCACCTAGAATGGCAAAAGAACCTTACACCTTTTTCCGATAATGACCTCGCGATAGCAACCGCTATCATAGATGCTGTGGATGAGAGAGGCTATCTCACCCAAAGCGTCGAAGATATTCTTGAAGCGATGGGCGATCCAGAAATTGAGCAGGATGAAGTTGAAGCCGTTTTGAAACGTGTACAACATTTCGATCCCATTGGAATTGCAGCGAGAGATATCAGTGAATGCTTAATGATCCAACTTGCACAATATGCTGACACTACACCACATATCGATAATGCGCGTATTTTAATAGCAGATCACCTTGATTTAATAGCAGGACGAGACTTCCGCTTATTGATGCGTAAGACTAAGCTCAAAGAAGATGATCTTAGAGAAGCTATTGAGTTGATTCAAACGCTTAACCCTCGCCCAGGGTTAGCCATTACACTTGGCCGTGATGAATACGTGATCCCCGATGTCACTGTCACCAAGAAAAAAGGCCGCTGGGTCGTTGAGCTCAATCCAGACTACATGCCTAAAATCAATGTAAATCAACATTATGCTTCTATGGCAAAAAGCACCAAAAACCAAGCTGATGGCCAGTTTATCCGTGGACATCTACAGGAAGCTAAGTGGTTTATCAAAAGCTTAGAGAGCCGAAATGATACCCTGCTAAAAGTTGCCAACTGCATTGTAAAATTTCAGCAAGGTTTCTTTGAATTTGGTGAAGAAGCGATGAAACCTATGGTGCTTAACGATATTGCAGAAGCCGTTGAGATGCACGAGTCCACCATTTCGCGTGTCACTACTCAAAAGTATATGCATACTCCGCGAGGCATATTCGAGTTGAAGTACTTCTTCTCGAGCCACGTAGGAACTGATGATGGTGGTGAGTGTTCATCAACCGCTATTCGTGCCTTTATTAAGAAGTTAGTAGCAGCAGAAAATCAGAAGAAACCTCTGAGTGATAGTAAGATGGCATTGTTATTGGCAGAGCAAGGCATCAAGGTTGCCAGACGAACCATAGCCAAGTATCGTGAAGCTATGATGATTCCACCTTCGAATCAACGTAAAAGTTTATAAACAATCAATTTAGACCTTAAGTCGAAATAATCTATTCTTCACTTAAGGTCTGAGCCGCACTCAAAAAGAGCAGATGACCAGAAGAAGCCTGCAGTCGAAAATATGGCTAACCTCCTGGTATAACAGGGAACAGTGTTGTGAGTTAAGCCAAAATAACTTAGCGAAATCAGCCAAAGAGTTATCTATAATCGGAAACTGGAGGAGTATTTCTATGCAAATAAACCTAACTGGACATCATATCGAAATCACCACATCACTAAGACAATATGTTGAAGAAAAGTTTACTAAGCTTGAACGACATTTCGATCAGATCAATAATGTGCAGGTTATTTTAAATGTTCAAAAAATGCAGCAAAAAGCAGAAGCCAAACTTCACCTAGCGGGTGCAGAGGTTTTTGCAGCGTCTCAAAACGCAGACATGTATGCCGCAATCGACTCCCTGATAGATAAGCTAGACCGTCAGGTTATTAAACACAAAGAGAAGCTGACAAAACATTAACGATGGAATTAAGCACCATCCTGCAGCCGGAGTGTACTACTTGCGCCACTCCGGGCAGTAAGAAAAAGGTACTGGAACTCATCAGCGATCTTGCCGCTGTCCAGTATCCGACCCTATCTTCACAAGAGATATTTGAAAGCCTCTTGGCGAGAGAAAAAATGGGAAGCACAGGTATAGGTAATGGTATAGCGATACCTCATGGAAGGTTAGCCAATATCAATCAGCCCGTTGCCGTACTGATTAAGTGCGAGGAGCCGATCTCCTTTGACTCAATCGATAAGCAACCGGTAGATATACTTTTTGCACTTTTAGTACCCGCTGAACAATGTGAACAACACTTAAGTACCTTGTCATCAATGGCAGAGAAACTTAATAATAAGCTCATTTTAAAGCAGTTACGAAAAACACAAGATGAGTCAGAACTCTATCAGGTAATAACACAATGAAGCTGGTGATAGTATCCGGTCGCTCCGGTTCAGGAAAATCTGTCGTACTTAGGGTCTTAGAAGATCTTGGCTATTATTGTGTCGACAATCTTCCTCTTCCTTTAATCGATACTTTACTCGAGCAACTTAAAGGCAGTAATGATCTGGTCGCGATTAGCGTCGATGTTAGAAACATGCCAGAACAGGAGAAAGAACTCGAAAAGCAATTATCGAACCTCGCTGAAGGCACCGAGCTTCTCAGTTTTTTCTTAAACTCCACAGATGAAGTACTGCTCAAGCGTTATAGTGAAACCCGCCGCTTACATCCTTTATCTCGCACAAAGAGTTCACTACAAGAAGCGATTGAGCATGAGCGCCAGTTACTCGAACCCGTTTCTAAATTGGTCGATCATTACATAGATACCTCCGAGCTTAATATCTATGATCTGAGCAATCAGATACGTGAAATCCTTTTAGGCTGTGTTGATAAAGAGCTGGTGATTAATTTTGAATCATTTGGCTTTAAGCATGGCATGCCTGCTGAGGCTGACTTCATGTTCGACGTACGCTTTCTACCGAACCCACACTGGGAGCCCGAATTAAGACCGATGACAGGCCTTGATGAACCTGTTCAGCTATTCTTAAGTCAGCAACCAACGGTTAATAAATTTATCTGGCAGATTGAGAACTTACTCGAAACTTGGTTACCCCATTTAGAAAGAAATAACCGCAGTTACCTTACAATAGCAATTGGCTGCACAGGCGGGCAACACAGATCTGTGTATGTCACCGATCAGCTAGCTAAACTCTTCAGTAACAGCAAACATACAGTGAAAGCCAGGCATCGTGAACTCAGCAATGATTAAGCTTGAACGTCAGGTGACCATCTGTAATAAGCTAGGACTTCATGCAAGAGCGGCGACCAAGCTCGTCGTACTGGCCTCAGAATTTGAGGCTGAGGTCACCATAGTTCAAGGCGAAAAAAGAGCTTCGGCGGCAAGTGTGCTTGGTCTCTTGATGCTAGAAACTGGCATGGGAAAAACCATTACCTTACTCGGTGAAGGCCAAGACGCCGATGCAGCTCTCGATGCTATCTGCGCACTCGTCGATGCTAAATTTGATGAAGCAAGTTAACTTAGGGCCTGCTGATCTTTCGAGCTTGAATTTTGCTCAATCTCAATGGGTTTAGTGCAAAGCATCGAGCGATGACGCCTAATGGGTTAAGCGAAAAGCTCGTAACGCAGCAATAAGGCCATTGAGATGAGCCCGTAGGGCAGCGTTTGTTGGCCATTTCTACTGCGTTATCGCTTGTTTATGTAGAGTAACTACACATCACAAGCTCTACCTTGCATAAAGGACCAACAACTCGCTGCAAAAACAACCGTGAAAGATTAACAGGACCTAGCACTGTAATAAATTCAGAGTATAATCTTCCTTTCCTTTGCATATTAATCAGTTAAATCTAATCTTAAGCTAGATACCATTTCAAAACTCAGGGAGGGTCAGCCATGCCGATAGAAGTATTAGACAATCAAACCACAGATCAACGTCTCAACCAGCTTACTCAAGCCCTTGGTAGTGGGATGTTCGTCCACGTCAGAAACATGCTTCATGACATGGCAGCTTCTGATGTCGCCTTTATTTTAGAATCATCCCCACCGAGAACCCGTCAGGTACTGTGGCAGCTTATCGATTTAGACCACACGGGTGAAATTTTAGATGAATTAGGTGAAGAGCTTAAAGATAGTCTCATCAAACAGATGACCCCCCAAAGGGTCGCTAAAGCTGCTGAGGGTATGGATACCGATGATTTAGCCTATATCTTACGCAGCCTACCAGATAGCGTCTTCAATCAAGTACTGCAATCCATGAGTGGCCAAGATAGGGCCAGAGTTGAGCAAGCCCTCTCCTATCCCGATGATACTGCTGGCAGTATCATGAATACAGATACCGTTACCCTAAGGCCAGATGTCAACATAGATGTAATATTACGCTATCTTCGTATTCGTGGTGAACTGCCAGAAGCAACCGACACGCTATATGTGGTCGATAAGCGTGATTGCTTACTTGGTGGAGTAAGCATTTCCAATCTATTAACCTGCAATCCTGACTCTTCGGTCAGGGATATTATGGCCTCAGATTTAGAAGGCATACCGGTTGGTATGAGTGACAGTGAAGTTGCTCAGTTATTCGAACGTCACGATTGGATCTCTGCGCCAGTCATAGGCGAAGATTCCCAGTTACTCGGTCGTATCACCATCGATGATGTGGTTGATGTCATCAGGGAAGATGCCGAGCACTCCATGATGGGTATGGCTGGTATGGATGATGATGCTGATACGTTTGGCCCGGTATTAAAAAGTACCTTCCAACGTTCCCTTTGGTTGACCATCAATTTGTTTGCCGCACTATTAGCAGCCTCTGTGAGTAACATGTTTGAAGGCACTCTAGAGCAGTTTGCGACTATTGCAATCTTGATGACCATAGTCCCGAGTATGGGGGGCGTTGCAGGAAATCAAACGTTAGCCCTGGTGATCCGAGGTATTGCCTTGGGCCAGATAGGACAAAGCAACTCCCGTTGGCTTATAGGAAAGGAGTTAGCCATTGGCTTCCTTAACGGTATCCTGTGGTCAGTATTGGTCTTTCTGGCTGTATGGCTATGGAAAGATGATATCGCGCTAGGGGGGCTGATTGGCGGTGCTATGCTGATTAATATGACTGTCGCTGGATTTGCTGGAGCCAGTATTCCCTTACTCTTGAAAAAAATGAATATCGACCCTGCACTCGCTGGCGGCATGGTGTTAACGACCGTAACGGATGTCATTGGGCTATTCGCTTTCCTTGGATTGGCGACTTTCTTTCTGCTCTAGTTTAACTTTCAGACTAAATGTAACCTAAGACATAACGATTAGGTTGCCGGTTCAAATCTACTTAAGTGTTTTTTACTTCTATACTTGTAAAAAACACTTAAGTCAGCGAACTTCAACCTGAGCTAAAGTAATCTTCCTGCTGCCTAGATTGACTCTTAAGGTATTAAAGGCGCATCGAACCCGTATGATTTAAGTATCTGCTGCCCCTGTTTAGACAAGATAAACATCGCAAGGTTTGCAGAATCTGTGTGCGCGTCTTGAATGATCGTCAGACCATAATTGGCCCCTACTGATAGCGCTTCTGGTATTTGAATAATTTGTAATTCAGGCAGCTCTTTTTGAGCTAATACAGCATTAGTACAGTAGGTTAAGAATATATCTGCACGCTTGTTATCCATGACCCAAGCATAAGGATTTTTTCCTGCTGGGGCCTGAGCAGTATCATCCCCTCCGGTTAACTTTAATGCTTTTTGCTCTAGTTTTGCTGTTGCACCAGGCTCTACCTTGTCAGCTTTACTAAATAACGCCCAAGCATAATCACCAGCCGGATCGGCTTTAGGGGTTGAAATCCCAACGTTGACCGACACATTTAGCATAGTATCGAGCAATGTATCACTGGTCACCTCGACCTCGGCCTGAGCAATAGCACATAGCTTATTACGGGCAAACATAACAACAGGACCAGACTTCCCTACTGATTGCAGGCTCTGAGGATGCTTCATATTCGCAGAAGCGTATACATCAACCTTTTCGCCTGCCTCGATGCGCTTACGCAGCAGCCCAGATGGAGCGAAGTCAGCATGAATAACGTCTTTATCTACTTGTTGATACTCGTTTAAGAGCTCTGCCATAGCCGTTTTCAAACTGCCGGCAGCTCTAAACTCTATGGGAGTAGAATGTGCCATCAATGGCAAGCTTAATACCGCGACTGCAATCCACTTTTTCATCTTCAAATTCCTGATGTTTACTTGTCAAAGTGACATCAGGCCATAGGTAACAATCTGCCTCAATAGCTTCTCACTAAAGCTTTTACTTGCTGAGATAGAGATCGCTAACTTTTTTTATTGAATGGACAAGATGTCCTAAAGTAGCACTATACCTATGGGTATTAAGAATAAAAAAGGCTCCCTTGGGAGCCTTTAAGAAACGTTTCAAAACAACAATTAACTTTGCGGTAGCGGACTCAGGATGATCTCTACGCGTCTATTTTGCGCTCGACCTTCAGCGGTCGAGTTACTAGCAATAGGCTTAGACTCACCAATGCCTTCTGACTTAACTCTGGCATATTCCACTTGCTGTGCAACCAGATAATTACCCACTTCAATAGCGCGAATTTTAGAGAGGCGAAGATTATATGACTCAGAACCTGAACTATCGGTATAGCCAAGTACGTTAATTTGAGTTTGGTCATACTCTTTGGCTACTAGCGCTACACTATTAAGCACATTTTTAGCACCAGGATTGAGCTTCACTTCGTCCACGCCAAATGTTACTTCATTGGGCATATTCAATACGATATTCTCACCCGAGCGTGTCACACTCACGCCGGTAGATTGTAACTGTTTACGTAACTCTGCTTCTTGAGTGTCCATGTAATAACCAATACCACCACCTAGTGCAGCGCCTGAGGCTGCACCAATAAGCGCCCCTTTACCACGATCACTTTTGCTTGAAGATGCTACACCGATTACTGCACCTGCAAGCGCCCCAATCAAGGCACCATTAGTGGCTTTACCGTTCTGGCTTTCATTCGTATATGGATTGGTTGTCTGACAACCTGATATGAAAAGAATAGAGCAAGCGGTAACCGCACTCACTAAGATATTTGTTTTTTTATTTATCATGTTCACTCCAGGTTCTCCCCGTTATGGCGGTATAAAACCTATAACCTAATAATTATTATGCAAAGCCGTATTGTCGCATAACCTAAGGCTGATGCTCAGTGTAAACTTCATTAATTTATTTACAGCTAACGGAAAACGACTCGATTAGCTCCTGCCCAGTTTATAATTAGCCCTGCGAGTACACCTAAGGCTAAACATAGCGCAGGCCAAAATGGGGAGTCTACACCCAGTGAATTAACCCAATAAAACACCGAGAGATTCACGATTGCGGCTACCGTCGCGACTAAGCCTGCAAGCAGTAGCTGCCTGCCTTTTCTCATCTTAGGGCGATGCTTGAACGTAAAGCTGCGATTACCTAACCAAGTAAATATGACCGCTATGACAAAAGCAATAAGCCTTGAAACCAGCACAGACCAAGCTAAATACTGTGATAGGTAGAGAAAAGCCAGCATATCAATAACAAAGCCACCTCCTCCCACCAGCAAGAACTGTAGGCCAGTCACCTCTTTTAAACTCATTAACTTAGACTTAAGGCTCATGAACGACCACAGAGCAATAAAGCTTTTCTCTTTCTTTCGGCCTGTAACTGGCACATAGAAAAGTCATTAGTTAACCTTAATTGCTTTATCTCAATAACCAGGTAATGAGGGCTCGTCATGCTCTGACGATACTCATCTTTATTTTGGAGTAATTGAGCTTTACCCTGACTATAGAAACGAGAAGAGAAATCAAGCTTGTCCCAATAATAGGTTGGAATAGTCTGAGTACGCTGCTCTAGCAACCAACGATCACTCTTGTCCTTACTTGGACCTAAACCTAATACAATCGCAGTCAAGAGTAATAACATTGAAATCGTTAAGGCTAAGGTTTTAAACAACGGAATAGACTCACCTTTCCATGCATAAACGAGCAATAGTGCTACTGCAGGTACCCCAGGTAAAACATAGGCAGGCAACACATTTCCAGCAAAGGTAAATAAGATCATCGGCGATACCATCCAGCACAAAAAGAACTTTGTCTGTAGATCAAAGCCAATACCTTTACGCCATAATCGCCATAAGGCCCTAGGAATAAACAGGGTCCACGGAAGCGCAGCAACAGCAAAGAATAACCAAATAGTCCCTCTGGGCTCATCATGAGCGCTACCATAAAGATCGCCCTGCCAACCACTATCCACAAACCTCAACCAATGTTCACCGAGAATAAAATACTCAAGAAAGCCAGGTGTGGCCTGTTCAGCCATCAGATACCAAGGCAAACTCAACAGCAGCATCAGTAGCAAACCAGACACTAAAGGCACTCTTTTAACCAGCTCTTTCCAGGGCTTAATAAGTCCGAATCCCCAAATAAGCCAAAGGCCTACGGACAGTCCCATTAGAACTAGAATTACCGGACCTTTAGCTAGCAGGCCTATCGCTAAGCCTGCGAAACCTAAATACCCCCACTTTTTACTACCCTGCCAACATAGATAAAAGCCCACCATGGCGAGTGTCATACCGACAGTCAGTGCCATATCAGTCATGACAGCACCTGCACTCACATAAAAAACCACCGTGGAGGTCAGCACAATGGCGACCTTAACAACCGATAGTCTTAGGGTTTTAGCTAAGTAGGCAGTTAATGCAATGACGAAGACAGCAGCGCACCAATGGGGGAAGCGCACCGCAAATTCTGTAACACCAAAGACCTCAATGCCGGCTGCGCTCATCCAGGTATGCAATGGGGGTTTCCCCCAAAATGGGACATCGTAATTAAACAATGGCGTTAACCAGTTACCAGTTTCAGCCATCAGTCTGGCCATCTCACCGTATCTAGCTTCAGTAGTGTCCATCAGTGGGTAAATAGCCAGTGACAGTAAGCGAATAAGCAGTAAAATACCTAAGACAGTGATTAACGGATTAGCAGTAAAGGCTATTTTAATTCTGTTTATCATCGTGTTTTATCCAAGTAACTGACATTACTCTTTGCAGCTCTATCTCTACCACTTGCTTGATGTACAACATTACCGATTATGTATATCGGACGCTGCTTTACTTCCATAAAAATACGCCCGATATACTCACCCATCAGCCCTAAAGCCAATAATTGAATACCTGCTAGCCCAAGTTGAACCACCATCATTGAAGGATAGCCAGCAACAGCATCCCCCCAAACAGTGGCTTTTATAAATACCCAAAAACCATAGATAAATGCACTCATGGCTGTAATAAGTCCAGCCCATGTCGCTAACCTCAGCGGCTTAATACTGAAAGAGGTGATCCCATCCATAGCTAAACCAACCAATTTGCGGTAATTCCATTTGGTTTCTCCCACAAATCTAGGATCACGATCAAATATAATCGTCGTTTGGCTAAATCCGGGCCAACTCAGGATCCCTTTCATAAAACGATTACGTTCAGGTAAAGAGTTAATGCTATCGACAACTTGACGACTTAGTAATCTAAAGTCGCCAACATTTTCAGGCACCACGGTTTCCGACATGGAATTGATCACACGATAAAATGCAGCAGCGGTGAAACGCTTAAACCATGATTCCCCATGGCGCACATCGCGACGCATATTGACAACATCCGCTCCCTCTCTCCATGCCTCAAGCATCTGTGGGATTAATTCTGGCGGATCCTGAAGGTCTGCATCTAATAAGATAACGCACAAGCCCCTTGCCTGCTCAAGCCCTGCCGTCATAGCCGCTTCTTTACCAAAATTTCGACTTAAGCGAATACATTGATGCTCGCTGGCAGACAGAGGAAGTTGCTGTACCTGTTGCCACGTATCATCAGTACTACCATCATCGACAAAGACAATTTCTGATGTCACTGAAACCTGTGATAACACCTTGCTCAAACGTATAAATAAAGGCTCGATGACTTCAGATTCGTTAAACATAGGAACCACAACGGAAAGGCAAACTTGTTGCTTACCATCATTATCATTTCCCAATTGTGTCATACTTGTCTCCCGAGACAGCTTAAAAGAGTAAATCACACTATACAGGCTGCTATACATGATGTGTATTTATTGTCATCGACATTTCTTCGACAGTCAACGGGCACAATCTTAAATTTTTATGGAGCTCTCATGGATAAGACTAAACTACTCATCGTGGAGGACAACCAAGATGTTGCTGGTATTCTTGCTGACTATTTTGAGGTTCAAGGTGCAGAAGTTGATTTCGCAACGAATGGCGAGCTAGGCTATTCTTTAGCACTCAATGGTAGTTTTGATGTCATCATTTTAGATTTGATGCTGCCTAAGATGGATGGCTTAACCGTCGCAAAAAAACTCCGAGAGATGGGCTGTACCACGCCAATTCTGATGCTAACAGCGCTAGACGATAAACAAGATCTACTCAATGGTTTCACCTCTGGCGCCGATGATTATTTAGCCAAACCCTTCGACTTAGATATACTCGATGCCAGGGTCACAGCCCTATTAAAGAGGCAACAAGGTAGAGTCGCTCAAGGCGTAGTAACCTTTGGTGAAATCGAGTTAAATACTGCAGAGCATCAAGTTTTTAGGCAAGGGAGAAGACTCGCATTGACTCCGGCTTGCTATCAAATATTGCAATTACTTATCAATAAAGCACCGTGTGTCGTAAAACGTGAAGAGTTGATTGAAGAGTTGTGGGGAGATATGCCCCCTGGAAATGATATCTTACGTAGCCATATGTACCAATTACGCAATCAACTAGATAAGCCTTTTGATCACCCAGTGTTAATCACAGTCCCTAAAATTGGTTTTAAACTACTGCAAGATCCAAGCAATGACACAGAATAGAAACTCATCGACCACAAATACATTTACGACTAAGTTAAGTCTTTACTTTAATGGCATCGCTTTATCCATAGGCGTATTGGTATTTATCCTGTCACAAGCCGGTCTCTACTGGCTCGAAGATGAGATAAATACCCGCAACCTAGCTCAAAGTGTCGACTATGCAATAGAAAAGTTTCAACAAGGGGCTGAGTCTCCTCTAGCAATAGGCCCAAATATCATTGCCTATGATTCAAGCTCTTCAATACCTGAAAGCCTTAAAGCCTTAATAGAATTCCCCGTAGGTTTCAATGAAGAAATAACTGATGATATCGCCCAAGATATGTTTTTATCTCACCAAACATTTATCAATAATGGCGTGACGCATTCACTGTATCTGACCATGGAAGCTGATAATGTTGAATTAACATCAAAAGAGTGGCGACACATTAATATTGCTTCTCTCGTTATCATGATCATCCTCTATTTAGCCTTTGATTTTGCTATCTCTAAATTATCTAAACGCTTGGTTCAGCCAGTCAACCAACTCAGCCTACAATTAAAGTCGGCCAGCCAGGATAAAAGCTTTTCTGTGCCTGATGGTTCAGCTTCTGAGTTTAGCCAACTCTCTGAGAGCTTAAACAACTATCATCAACA
The DNA here is from genome assembly GCF_007004545.3 of Shewanella eurypsychrophilus. NCBI lineage: Bacteria > Pseudomonadati > Pseudomonadota > Gammaproteobacteria > Alteromonadales > Shewanellaceae > Shewanella > Shewanella eurypsychrophilus. Next base: position 5,089,369 of record NZ_CP045503.2, read on the forward strand.
GAATAAGCAACTTATTAAGCAAGAACAATCTTTTGCTCGCTATGCAAGCCATGAGTTAAGAACCCCTTTAACCGTCATTCTTGGCGCATCAAAATTGCTAAAAAAGGGTGATGATGCAAAATTTCAAGCGCGCCAAATTGAGCGTATCTGTAGATCTGCTGCCGATATGCAAAACACCATCGACGCCCTACTGAGCTTAGTTAAGCAGGAGCAATCGAAAGAAAATATTCAATCTCGACGCTTACGAACGGCTGAAGTTGAAAGGTTGCTCGAATACCTCAAACCATTAGTAGACTCTAAAGGGCTAACTCTGACATTGAAGATGCTTAATGAGCCACTAATCCAACCCAGTGAAGCAGTCTTAAGAATGTTATTAAGTAATTTGCTACATAACGCTATCAATGCCACTGAATCCGGTGAAATCAGCTTAACCATCGACAGCAACTCAATTGAAGTTCGTGACTCTGGCAGTGGCTTGAGTGAAGCAGAGAGTGCCTCAGATGGACATGGGCTAGGTTTACAGATTGTTGATGCGCTTTGTCAGCGTTACAACTGGAGTTTTAACTTAATTGAAGCGGAAGATAGTGGCTGTATCGCTAGTTTATCATTTTAACCTAATATTTCATGACTAAGCTTTCTTAGTTCGGTGATTAGATAAGCTCTCAAAAAATTTACAGTTACGCTTCTTAAGCGTGTATTCGCGAATGACTTGCCACTCTTGAAATAAGGCAATAGCGAAGGCGCCCACAACAGCAAGCACGATAATCAGCCCCAGTGAGATAATAAACTGAGTCGCAATCATTGCGCTGTAATCTAACGCATTATAGTCGAAGCCAGTCATGAGCCCTCCTAGAGGGTTAACAACTAAAAGCCATTAAACACTCTATTATTTAATTTGAAAACATGAATAATCGGACAAATAATACACGACAAAAATTAACCTTAGCTGAACCAAAATGATTAAATCACCGCTCAATATTTAAATAGAAATAATATTGATTTTCAATTAACAAGTATTATTTCATCTATAACTAGATAAAAACATAAGTTCATCTGAACTTATGTTTTTTAAAGGACATTCTTGAATCTAACTTTTAATAAATATTAGAGATTAACTTTTGTTTGAAGTTGTTGGGCATGTAAAAGCTCTTGATCAAATGCGCCAGAACTTACTGCATGCATCAACTTATTTTTCATCTCTTCTACTTTTAATCTAGGCACCCTGAGCCGTGTACACCCATGATGTATCTGCTCCATGGCTAATACTTTCTTACCAAGCTTTAAGGTTAAAATCCTAAAGTTATCATCATCACTTTTAGCATCATGAACCTTAGAGCGTGCCCTACATTCGTCCAGCGTTAACTCCCATATCCGTTTTTTGACCTTATTGCCCACACCATTATTTACCATTGCAAACTCTTGAAAACAGTCGAGTGAGCTCACAGCATCTTTGGCATTCCTCATCATTATCCCCCTGCATTGAATAATTGATTGTTAGCCCTATTATTTTTCTGTTTATTTCTTGCCAATAGATACATCACCAAACAAGTAAGCACCTATTTAGATATAGGTTATATTCCTTAAACTAGATACTTGTCTATATCATTGACTTACTTGTGTGACCAAGTTCAATACAGGCATGTTAAAATAGTGATCTCCATTGTATTCAGTACTTTCTACTGCTTTAGGCATAAAATATGCTTAATAAGATATAGAGCTATTACTCTACAGCTTATTAAGTGAGGCCCATCGACTAACAAAAAAAGGCACCCGAGGGTGCCTTTGACTTTGCAGGAAAAACATTGTGGAGCTTAAACTCCTAGAGTCAGCCTTAAAGACATCTCTAGGAACTTAACCATTACAGAGTAAAACCGTGGTGACCCATGATTTTCTCTGGGCTGTGACAAGTGGCACAAGCTTCTTTCGCATCTTTTGCCATCGCCTTATCTGCACCAATATATGCACCATTTAGTTCCATATGCGACATAGCCGCATCTGAAAGGTACTTCTGGTGACAGCTTATACATGCAGCGGCATCAGGAGAGGCATAGAAGGTCTCAACAACTTCATCAGCTGCTGGGCTTTGAGTGCTAGGAATCGCATGAGCTTGACCCGCATTACGGCCTAACTCGAAGCCATACTGAAGACCACCATAACCCTCAGTAGCTGAGTGACAAGTCGTACAATCTGTTTTCAAGATAGTACCGCTTCCACCGTGGCCATTATCATGACCTTCCGCTTTATGCGCCTTGTACATGAAACTGGTCGATTTCAGCAATGCGGCACCGTTGCTCGCTTCGCCATTACCTTTAAGGCTCTTATCGTTAGTATGACAAGCAATACAGTTCACACCATTTGAATCATGGTAGAACTCGTAGCTATGACATCCATGACAAGATGCTGTATCAACAATTGCACGACGCTCACCGACAACGGCTTCTGCATCACCTAACACTGCACGATAAGCAGGTGTTTGAACATAAGCTGGATAAGCATTGTCAGCATCACATGCTGTACGCTTGTCCGTTCCCTCTTCAAAACACACCTTGAGTACAGGTAGCACTTCAAGTGAACGCATTGCGATATCAGCAGGGAAGTTAATCGTAACCGCAACACTTACCGTGTTGTCAGCATTCCAAGTCGCTTTGGTTTCATCTTTAATATCGATGCGACGTTCGCTATATGGAGCTTGGTTGTAATCTGGGTAGTCTTTCTCTACATCCCAGCTCACTACCATATACGGCTTGCTATAACCTTCTTTATAGACTTCATCTTTAGCGACTAGCTCACCATTAGCATCCATCACCTTCATATCAAACTTAATCAGGTTAGCAGCATCGATAGTCACATTACTGACTTCTACGCTGTATTCTTTGGCAGCTTGGTAAGGCTTGGCAGCTTCTGAATGCACTTCTACACTATGACAATCGGTACAAGTAAATTCAGGGTTCTTATCTGACTTATGCTGTGCTGGAGAATCAGTGTGACAACCAGTACAAGCATTGGCGTTAGCATTTGATAACCATAAATCTTTATCGGCTAACTCTTCATCTTGAACGTGACAAACTGCACAATCCATAAATGGTTTAGTCGGGAAAGCTGGGTAATCGAATGCATGATCGCCGCCGTAGCCAGCGATGGTATAAGGCATAGGAACAACATTGCCCTCTGCATCTTTACCTTCACGCTCAGGTCCCATATGGATAGCATGTACCATATGACCTAATTCAACTGAAACATCATTAGGATCTGAAACTATGCCGTTGTGACATGACTGACAGTTTTCTAGATCAAGTCTACGACCACCGTGAGCCTTAAGGCTATCTGGCTGGTGACAAGTGTAACAAGTTTCAAGCGTCACTAACTCGCGAGTCTCAACACCTTCAGTCGCATTGGTTGATGGGATCCAGTCGTAATGAGCATTTTCTGCTAACTCATGACCTGAGGCATATTCAAACTGCATCTCAATAGCGATACGCTGAGTCAATGCTGGATCGAATACAACACCAGCTGCATCTACAACACTGCTAAGGTTGGTATCAAAGGTATATGTATAAGTACCATCTTTATGATCGACTAAACACTCAGCACAGTTCTTTATCTGCTCAAAACCTTGCTCGAACGTAGTGCCTTCATCATTAGTGGCTTCATTTAACAGAGAGATCCACTGTTTAAGCTCTGAGCCTTCGTTAGTTTCTAATTGAGCTAGCGAGAAGCGGAAATCGTGATACTCATTGTCAGCACTCAGGCCATGTAGCCCTACGCCCTCTTTATTCTCAAGATCGAAATCAAGGGTAATGATACCGTCTGCATAAGTTGCATTGCTGATGCTTGCAACTGCTTCTGCAGCCATATCAATATGAATACCTGAAGTACCTGGATCACCAGGACCACCCGGTTGTCCATCTTCACCATTTTGACCATCTTCGCCATCGCTACAACCAGCTATGCCTAAAGACATTGCCCCTGCAAGCACTAGCCATAACTTACTTTTTTTTGTATTTAACATTGCTCATCATCTCCGTGGAGTTGTTCAATATAATTATTTTGTGAACAGAGCAATATTACCTACAAATGGGTACGCTAAACTTGAGCAAGCTCAAGAAAAAATATTACAAAATATCTCAATATCATTTACCAACATAAAACATAAATCATCCAAGCAATACTTAAGCAATAAACATAAACGTAAACATAGTCGCAAACATAATGAAAAACATAGCAACAAACATCATCAAAATTTGCATGAGAAATATGTACTGATCAAGATAAATTGAGACATTCGTTCAACTTTCAGCCATCGCAGCCCCCCAACCTTACATACGATTAGACAAGAGTGTACACTTCACGCTTTTTCGACATCGATGAGATTATAATTTCAGATTCGGATCCTTGCGTAACTAACAATCAAGCCTTTGGAGAGTCATTTGAAAAAAGCACTGTGCTTATTCTTTGCCAGCATATTTTTTACTATCAATTCACAGCCTTTATCAGCAACAGAACCAGCAATAAAGCTTAACTTGCCGACCCAGCAAGAGGCTTTACCCTTTTTTGAAACTGTTGAACAGGCTGAAGCTAGAAGTGAAGATTATAATATAGCAATTGATGAAGCCGATGAGGCTCAAGCGCATTGTGTCTCAGAGTCTGAATGCGATAAGTTGAGCCTGTATGAGACAGATCTTGGCTATGCAAAAACTGCCCATATAAATAAAAATGGCTTGGATATGTTCGATATCCTAGGCGGACCAGCCTATTCGCCTGAAGGCGGAATTATGGCCGCCATAGGCGGTCTTTACTCATTTAAAACTGATAGAAACCAAGCTGAGCTACAGCGTTCTAGTGTATCTCTGTTTGGCGTTGGTAGTAAAACTGATGGCGGTTTAGGCTATGGGATCCGCTCTAAACAGAACCTATTTTTTGATGACAATGCTATCCGTTATACCGGTCATTTTTTACTGGCTAACCAGAGTGAAAATTTTTGGGGGATTGGTCAAGATGCCGGTCAACAACGTGAGCCCTCTGATGATACTCTACTAGATAAATTGTCGTTAACTTACAGCGCTAACCTGGACTTCAAAAATGCATATGGCTTCTATGTAGGTCCTGCGATAAGAATAAAATATTTTGAACCCGATCAGAACACACTTCCCCCTTCAGCGATTGAAGATGAGAACTTTCAAGCATTCAAAGATAAGCCGTTATCAGTGGGCTTAGGCTTTAGCGTTAACTACGACAGTCGAGATGTCACAGTCAATGCATGGCAGGGACAGTATCTCAACTTCGAGTACATCAATTACAACCCAGCTTTTGGCAGTGATAACCAATATGAGAAGGTGTTGCTTGATCACCGCTACTACCTCAACTTCAATCCAGGTCGAGTACTCGCCTTTTATAATGCCTTTCAATGGAGTACTGGCGATGTACCCTACTACGATATGCCAACACTCGGCGGACAGTCCTCGCTTCGAGGCATTTATCAAGGGCGCTACCGAGACTACAGCACCATAGAACATACCCTCGAATACCGCCATACCTTCCTTAGAGTTAATGGCGATCTTTCAGCTCACGGCATGACGCTTTGGGCTGGTATTGGTTCTATTGCAGGTACCGATACCGATCTATACCAAGAACTGCTTTATAGCTATGGCATTGGCTATCGCTATGAGTTACAACCCCGCATGAATGTGCGTCTAGATTTTGGCCTAAGTAAAGATGGAAATGGATTTTACCTGACGTTTACCGAAGCTTTTTAATTTCATTTCCGAGATATCAATAACATGAAATACCCATTAATGGCGCTTGCCAGCCTTTGCGCCTTTAGTACACCAAGCTTTAGCAGTGAATCCACTGAAATAACCAAGCAAGCCGAACTAAATAGTAGTGACATTGAGAGAGAACAACCTGAACATTGGAGCCGTCTGCCCTTCCTTGGAGAGAAAGCCAGAGAACTTGGCTACGAACTCCCTATCCCAGTGGGAGTCGGGCTATATTATAACACCCAAGAGGTGGGCTACAGTGCCAAAGATGACTTCCTATTAGGCTTATCAGGCACGGGGAAATTTGGTTGGCTCGATACCAATATATCTATCCCTTCTGAAGATGTAGTGATCACAGGTAGCGATGAGAGTCTGCAGCTCAAAATTGATGCCTGGGTGCTTCCCTTCCTCAATATATATGGTCTTGTTGGACACACTAAGGGACAGAAGAATATCTTAGCTGACCTGAGTAATGCCGAAGGTATTCCTGGTGGCGGCATAGATATCGTATTACCGATCCCATTGGAGTATGAAGCCTATAATGTGGGATTAGGTACTGTTATTGCAGGACAAGCTGAGATAATTCCCGGCATGCATCCTTTTATCTTTACTGGCGTTGCGGCCTTTACTAATTCATGGACCACGGCCACAGACAGCAAGATTCAAACCTATATTGGGTCTGTCCGTGTTGGCCAGCGACATGATGTCTATGGTGGCAAGCTGGCCGTGATGCTGGGTTACAACTATCAGCTCATCAACCAAAAAGTTACCGGCAGTATGACCTTTGATATTACATCTGGCGCTCGTCCAAGCAGTGTGACTGTCGACTATGATGTCAACTTAGTGAGCTCACAGAGCCATAATATGTCTGTTAGCATGGTCTATGATTTTGGTCCAAACAATGAGTGGAATATCTTCGCCGAATATGGGTTCCTAAACTGGGATCAACTCATCGTCTCCATAGGGCGTAGGTTCTAATATTGCTAGAAACAACAACTAAAAAGGGAGCTATAAGCTCCCTTTCCTCAATCGCTAGCCTTGACGCGTAAAACGATAAGATTGTATCTGCTTCTCTTCACCTTTAATTTGAGTAAAGGTATCTACTAAGAACACATCTTTTCCGGCAAACCTTAATTCCAACCGCATATTGTGTCTGTCTGCACCATTGAGTGTCAGGCCTTTAGCGTTCACAGGATAATAGCTATATCTTTGGCTTGCCCCATTATACTCACCCGAGAAGCGCACCTGTTCATTATGACTAAAGTCAGTTATCAGGCTATAGCCATCATTGGGCGTATAAGCGAGTTGTACCTTACCTGTTAGGCCATGAGGCTCACCATTAACTTTTAGCTCATCAAACTGCAGTTCAGCGGCCGTTGTTTTGGCTAAGCTGCCTTTTGCTACACCACTGGCTTCGATACGCTCGCCTTGAGCATCCAAAGCCCAAACATCAACCCGCCATTGACCGTTAAAGCTATCCAACTTATCCCAGTTTTGTGGGATTGTAGATACGCTAGCCGCAGCTATTGGCGAACTGCCTAAACCATTAACATTAATATTTTTAGTCGCATTTTCGTTGCGGTGATCTTCTCTATCATTGTGGTAATCTGCAGCCGCTCCAGCTGCAGCGCCTGTGGCAGCGCCAACCATAGCGCCTTTGGCTGCCAAGCTTGCATCACCCAAAGCCGCTCCCATAGCTAAACCAATCAAGGCTCCACCGGCGGCTCCCGTTTTTAAGCCTCGATTTTGATCTCGTTCACCATTTTCACTGGTACTGGCACAAGCACTCAGAACAGAAACGCACAATGCTGCAAGTAAGGTCTTTTTCATGGTAGTCATAGTGTATTCCTCGACATAAAGCGGTACATTAGTACCAATAAGATTGGTGTGGCTATCAATCCGTTAGTGTGGTGATTAAACCAGATAGCACGCGTCAACATTAGGGCAAGGTTTCATAAATTAATCTTCACAATGCCTAGAGGTTTCTGACTCTTGGTACAGCGAGCGTTCAGATTGATTTAGCTGAGTTTCACAAATAATATCTGTGATCCGAAAGAGGAATAATGAACACGACACAATATACCGGTATAGATGAGTACCTGTTTCAAAAGCGCACTCAACAAGAGCTTTCACAAGAGTCACTAGCACTTCAGCTACAAGACTTTAGCCCACTGTTTTCTGAGCTGGATTCCCTGACTATCAGCCGCTGGGAACGAGGACGAGTCAGCCCTAACATCCGCAGGCAAGTTGCCCTGATGGAGTTTTTTGGCGATGAGCCACACTTGTTACTCGCTGACCCTAACTTTGAATTGAAGCAACTGCCTTCTATGTCTGCATTTCTACAGATGTTAGCGCAGCAAACTAATTATAATCACGTGATGGGGGCTCATCCTTATATTCCTCAGGATGAACCTAACTTTGAAAAGTTAAATAAGCATAGCGACAATCTATTACAAAAATTACGTTGGGTATCTAATTCCCATAATAACTTAACTCGGCAGCGCGAATCTTGGGATACAGAATTTTTAGCTCAATTGGTTTTATTTTCTTCCACTGAGGCAATATTCTATCAGATAGATGATATTTTAATGGGACACTCCATTTATATACGCATAGATGAAGACACATTATCCGCTCTGCTCAGCGGTAAGATGCAAGAAACCCAGTTAACCACCGACGATCTCATCGAGAAGGATCAACCTGCTTGCCTGTATATGCTAAGTGCATATATTGGTGGACGCCATGTGGCCGAAGACTCTTTGCTACACATGTTATTTACCTTAGTTGAAAACCCACTCAATTTATCATTGGGCTATAAGGCCCGCAGTGATATTGGCATCAAGTTAATGGACTTTCTGTCTGGTAAGCGTTTAGGGCAAGGGGAACGACTCAAGGATCGGCTCGATGGCGCTAAATATCTAGGAAAACGTTACAGTTACATCTCGTTTAACTTGCAAAGAGCAGAGCTTCTCGCTACCCCGCTGATGCTCAATGTGATGCGTAAACAAGCCTCAACTTAAAAAGAGCACCTTTTACAGAAATATCGGTACTCTTTTACGGGTTAACTTGATTAATCTGCCAGCTAGTTAATGACTGTCAGCTGATAACCTAAGGCCTGCATCTGGTCTTCATAGAGCGCCAAGGTATATTGACTGTCGTCAAAGCTCATTAGTTCAGACTGATACAACAAGGTTAGATTACTATTGTCATCTTCATACACCACGCTGACCTCGTAATACCCTGTAGGTAGAAGCAGTGATTCATCTTCAGCAAAATCTACCCCATCAATCTTATATTCTGCAGAGTCTATGGTTTCATCTTCAGCAACAAAATAAATGCTCAAATCATCAAAGCTATGCACAAGGTTTGCAAAATTTATCAAACTCTCATAGGCCCTTGGCCTAAGATCATGCACCAGCGTCAACCCCTTAATCTGCTCTGCTTCATCCTGATACAGCAGCATAGATTTAGTCTCATCCTGATTAAATGTCACCAGGAGGTTGTTAGCAAGCAGAGCTTGAGATTCACTCTGAGTGATTGTCACCCCATAATCATCAAAATCAACAGACTGAAATGCCGTACTCTGCCCAAGTTCAATACCTTTTAACGCAATGTCATTGCCATTATTGCTAACGAGAACGTCTAGATTTCCATGTTCACTCAAGCCGTTGAATAAGCGGAACTCAGCATTGGCCTCGACATTAGAATAGTTATCCGCCCCAGAGGTCGAGTCCACATTATCTATGGTGATATTAGGCGTTCCCGGCCCAAAACTGTCTCGAATAACCAGTTTGTAGACAGTTTCAGATGATAACGAAAGTGCCGCCGTGATATAAATAGGCTCCACAGCCCCAGGCTCTGTCAAATAGAGGACATAATCTCCTGTATCTAAGGTCACTGCCGACGTACTGCCTTTATAACTCAAACTGTCTAGGTGCGTGGCATCGATGAAGTCGCGGCCATCGACACCGATATAGACATCAAATGCACCAGCATCCATCGCTGTGTGTGCCACAAGAAGTTGCATCTTGCTATAATCGACATCTTCGTCATCATTAAACTCATCCATCTCAGTGGTCTGATAACTAATATCCATAAACTCTGGCGAATGATAATCCCCAATTAACATAAACAGATGGTGATCACCGTTATTGAGATCGAGTGTCTGCTGATAATTAACTAACTCATCACCAATATCGTCCTCTCCAATAATCTCAAGTTCAACCTCTCCGACTGAATACGCATACTTTGGCATAGCATTAGCGTACTCGACCGCCGTATACTGATAATCATCTAATGACAGGCTTAAACTTGTACTGTTCGCTGACGCGTTATAGAGCTGAACATAGCTTGTAGCTGTTGAACTCTCTTCATCATCGGAACTACAACCCGTAGCGCCAATAAGCAATGCTGATAGCAGCCCGATATATCCCCAAATATTTTTCTTCAAAATTAACTCCTTTTGATACTCAATTGTTATCGCCATTTACATGGTCGCTACTTATGACAAATAAAATAGGTCAAGAAACGTCAAGCTGAGTAATAAAAGGTAATCCTATCTATAATTTTGCAAGCAATTGAATATCAAATTAAACACATAAAAAAACGACGCACATTGGCGTCGTTATAGTGAAGAAAATAGTCTGATATGTTGTGAATATAAATCTAGTTTACATTGAGTCTGCTTCAGCTAAGTGCAGAGCGTCTATAGCTGCAGTTAGCCTCTAAACTTCATCAGCCGGACAAAATCACCTTAAACTTGTTCTGCAACGACTTATCGTCTTGCTGACCATATTTAATCAAAAGATCATCTTTACCATCACCGTTAAGATCTTCACTCGTTACCATGCCACCATCTTGAGGCAACTTCACATTGATCTCCTCACTGCGTTTGGCAAAAAGCCGTTCACTCTGGCTACCGAGAAAGATCTGCAAAGTATCATCACCATCAGACAACAACAGATCCTGCAAACCATCACCATTAAGATCTGCAAGCTTGACGACTGGACTACCACTTTGACCCGAGGTGAGACTGAAATTCAGCTCCACCTCCTTGATAATATTCGCATCATCAGAAAAAAGGCTATTCTCATCCATCTTAAACAGATAAACATCTTGATCTATATTGCCTGAAATCAAGGCGCCGATAATTTGTGACAAGCCTATATCAAACCCTGCCACCAGCACTTCATCTTTATTGTCACTATCAATATCAATGAACTCGAGTCCAGTTAAGGTGCCATCAGCCCTAATGACGCTATTGGGCTTCTTCGGAAAACTCAACTTTCCTTTTATATTCTCTCCAAGATAGACTTCATAATCATTGACTCTATCAAGCACCCCAGAGCTCTTGGTGTAACGTACGACCAAATCGGTCAAGCCATCATTGTTGATGTCTTTGAGCTCCTCAACTTTACGGTACACCAGGGAGCTTTGATCTAATTGTTCGCCGTAAGCATCTCTTTTATTCCACCAATCCAGTCCACTGATAGCCAAACGCACAGAGCTGTATTTTGCAATATTGTCGAAATTGCCTGACTCTAGCTGAGCATAAACCTCAAGTTCTCCCTCGCCAATTTTAACGATGTCGGGCTTACCATCGAGATTAATATCTGCACTGTAAAGCTTAGCTTGAGTGTAACGAGCGCCGTCGTTGTAAAGCCGAACCTGAGGCTTAATAGGTAGATTTTGTCGCAGAAAACCACCCTCACCTTGAGCGATAAAAAGCTCAACATGGGAAAAGTCAGAAATAATAATGTCATCCAGGCCATCTCCATTGAGATCGCGGATAAAATCACTGTCACTGATATGGTCTGGACGTGGCTTCAAAGACATAGAATCAATATCGGCGATAACCTGAAAAGGATTTAATTTATCACTGGGAACAAATTTAAATAACTGCTGACTGGATATAAACATAAGCTGTTGTAATTCATGGGCGTTAGCTTGCCGAGATGAATTGTCGGCATCACGTTGGGTTAAATCAAACCCCAAAAAATTCCCGGGTAATTTTGTCTTAGATGACTCAATATATTTCCCTTGAGTCTTATTAAAAGTAAAAACGGTTAGCCATTTTTGTTGAAGTTCATCAACACCAAACGTGATTAACTCCTTGCCATTAGCGGCGAGTATATTCGCTGGCAATATAGGATGAGTCAGATTGAAAGAGGCTTCTACATTATGAGATTCGAGTGTCACTCCAGTGCTTTTAGAGGCTGCATAAACTCCAGATGATGCCATTGCCAAAATAGGTGCCAACACTGACAATGCAGCAAGCGTCGATAAACGCGATAAACCGCTTATTATTTTTTCCATCTGCAACTAACTCCATTTTAATACCAATTGGTATAGACCCGATATGATCTGTCTAAATCGCGCATAACCTTAAACACTTAATCTATCGACTCTGAAAAAAAAAGAAAGTTCAGTTAACCAGATGTTACAAACTAATGCCATAGATGACCATTTATACATCAATTGGCTTTCAAGTTTCGTTTAAACTGACCCTTGGTTGCCACAGTAAGATGGTTATTTCCACGCCCGGGTCATCTCACGGCGGCCTAACGCACCTGGGTAAGCTTTAACTCTGAAACCTGCTGCTTTTAGATTGCGCTTGAATTGCCCCTTGGTTGCCACAGTAAGATGGTTATTTCCACGCCTGGGTCATCTCACGGCGGCCTAACGCACCTGGGTAAGCTTTAACTCTGAAACCTGCTGCTTTTAAGTTTCGTTTGAATTGACCGTTCGCGCAGTAAGACACCAGCATACCTCCCTGTTGCATCACAGGGAAAAGCCTATCGAAGTTATCTTGCAGCCATAATTCTGGCTGCTTACTCGGTGCAAAAGCATCGTAAAAAACCAAATTTATGGAGTTGATATCGGTAGTAAAATCCTGCAACTTAGCATGTACCTTGTGCAGGATAAAACCAGGCATGATCTCCACATCACAACCCCAAGGAGCTTGATGTAGCTTGTCGAACAGCTCGGCTAATTGGGGGGAGAAGCCAGTCTTATAATTGAGCTGAGCGACGATATCCAAAGGAATGGGGTAAGCCTCTATACTGATAAAGCGGATCGGTCGCTCTATGTTTCCTGTTTTAGCTAAAGCACTTTTTAATGTCAGTATGGCATTCATACCTGAGCCAAATCCCAACTCCAGAATATTGACTTGTGCAAACTCATGGTCTAATTGCTCAAATCCAGCCTGAATATAAACATGTTCAGACTCACTCATGGCTCCATTATGCGCATGGTAGCTGTCATCGAACAGCGAGCTCATCAGAGTATGTGAGCCATCTTTCGTCATTTTAACTTCGATCTTATTGAACACTTATCAACCTCAAACTTTATATTGCAGCTCACAGCCTCTGAACATCAAAACACACTCTACTTTTTATCGAATGTTCATTTCAACATGAAAATATATTTAAAATATCCACTTATGATCTGAATTCGTATGACGGCAAGCACACATTTTTTGAACCCTTTATATTACTATAACCAGCAAGTGATTAAACCCAGCCAGTTCAATATCACCCCTATTCAGAACGCAGTAAAAACCACCCAGATTCGTTTTAAGTTATATACCATTTTGATACTAGGTCCAAAACCATGCCACACACCTGTAATGTCACATTCAAGGGTAATGCCCTTGCCGCCTTCGCTTTTTTACTCTGGGGCATAATGCCGCTCTATTTTCAGATGCTAACGAGTGCGGATACGAATGAACTACAGGCATTTAGGATCACCTTTTCAGTGCCCTTCATGGTATTAGTCTTTCTAACTCTAGGTAAGCAACTTCCCTCAATCGCCTTACTTAAAGCGGATAAGCGATCGGTTGCATTATGCGGACTCGCCTCTGTCTTAATGTGCGTATCTTGGTATAGCTTTACTTGGGCGATAACACACGGGCAGGTGCTTGCTGCAAGTTTAGGCTATTTTATTAACCCCCTATTTGCCATCGCGCTTGGGGTGTTGTTTCTGGGGGATAAATTATCTAAAGCCCAGGTACTTGCAGGATTATTGGGCACCTGTGGCATCAGTTATATGATATTTAGTTATGGCGAGCTACCTTGGTTATCTCTAGCCATGGGAGGCTTCTTTGCCCTCTACGGCCTATGTAAGAAGTTCATTCGATTCGACTCCATAACCTCTGTGACGCTAGAGGCGGCGATTTTGCTACCCATTGCGCTTGGTTACCTTATCTGGTTATGGAGTTCAGATCAGAGCGTCGCCCTAGCAGGGCTATTTGCTAACCAGCAAGATTTCGATTGGAAACAACTATTGATATATATGGGCACCGCACCCGTGACCTTAATGCCGCTGCTCTTTTTCGCACTTGCTATCAGCCGTACTAGCCTCTCTATGATTGGCCTAATGCAATATATCGAGCCTAGCATGCACTTTCTGTTAGCCGTCTTGCTGTTTAACGAGCATTTTGATCAGGTCAAAGCGGTAAGCTTTGCATTGATCTGGACAGGATTACTACTGTGCTCATTAGAGGCCCTTCCAAATCTCAGGCAGAGACGAGCAGAAAATAAAGCTGCAGGTATCTAGAAGCCATGGCAGTTTAAATCATCTTTCTAGGCTGGTGAGTTTTTCAGTGATCTCTCTAACAAGCTTGTGGCTAAATATCATCGACATATGTAGATAAACATCGAGCTGCTTATTGGTTGCTACAGGCCAATGGGAACGGCTAGGGGCAACGGTATAATCAACTGCTGCACAGTATGAAAATAGCGATAGACCATCCAGTGTCCCGACGGTGCTATCTAACAAGCTCAGTAGCTCACTATTGGGTCTTAATTGCCTAAAAGCCTTTGAAGGATAGGGAAGATAGGCCATATAACTGCCTAAGTGTGGGCTTGATACTGTAAAAAGGTGGCTGGTCCGCACGTTGCCGCCCAGTTGCTGCAGATAAAATCGAGCGACTATCCCCCCCATACTAAAACCGATAATGGCGATGGTTTCCTGCTCGCCAAATCGAGCAGTGATCTGCTGTTTAAGGTTTTGGGCCGCGAACTCGACGCCACATCTGCCATCGAAAGGCGATAAGGTGGGAGTAAAGCAGTCAAAACCCTGAGAAGAAAACTGCTTAGACATCCAGCTCATCACAGAGCCGGTATTGAAAATGCCATGGACCAATACCAGTTTTGCTCTTTTCTCTGTAGTACTCATCTGTCAGCGAGTCTCATTTTTATCAAACCCAACGCCGATTTTAGCGTTCAATTTTGCTATCATTGCCAGTCGGCAACTGCCTACAGTCAATATTACCCATTTAAACGAGTTATTTACCATGTCTATCTCTACATTTTTAGCCTCCGCCCTCGAAAAACGCCATCAATTGCTTACCCAAGCTAAGGCAAGTAATACTGATTGTTATCGCGTATTTCATGGCACAGTCGAAGGCATTAATGGTTTAAACATAGACAGGTATGGCGAAGCCTGGTTAATCCAGAGTTTTCATCAAGCATTAAGTGATGATGAACTTCAAGAGATCAGTGACTCACTCACACAAGTGGAAGAGTTACCCGTGATCTACAACGATCGCTCAGACAAAAATTCTCGAGTGATGAACAAGCTGGATGTGATTAATGATGACTTTGCTAACCAAGCTCAAGTCATGCATGAAAATGGCATTAAGTTCACCTCTAAACTGCGTCACGAAGGACAAGACCCACTGCTGTTTCTGGATATGAGAGTAGGTCGTGAATTCGTCCAAGCCAATAGCCATAACAAGACAGTGCTTAACTTGTTCTCCTATACCTGTGGTATCGGCACTGCGGCCGCAGTGGGCGGCGCAACTCGAGTCATGAATATAGATTTCTCCTCATTTGCATTAGCCGCTGGCAAAACAAATGCAGAGCTCAATCAAGTAAGTGATGTTTGCGAGTTTATTCAGAGTGATGCCTTTCCAGCGCTGAGACAGCTAGCAGGCCTTAAAGTGGCTGGCCGTCGTAACCAGAAGCTACCTAAATATCCCAAATTACCGGCGACGCAATTTGACCTCGTCTTTCTTGATCCACCACGCTTTGCCAAGAGCCCCTTCGGCATTGTCGATCTGATCAATGATTATCAAAGCCTGTTTAAACCTGCGCTACTGACTACAAAAGCGGGCGGTACGATTGTCTGTTGTAATAACGTCGCCAAAGTCGACCGTGAAGCTTGGTTTGATGCACTTGTGCGTTGTGTCGAAAAGCAGGGACGAACAGTTAGCAGTCATAGCTGGCTGGATTGCCATGCCGATTTCCCATCGTTTGACGGTAATCATCCATTAAAGATCGTCGCGTTAACGGTTGATTAACTTACGTTTTAACCTTGATCCCTTTAGCAAAACATCACGCCTAGCCTGTAGCAACTGGCTAGGCTCATAATTTTAAACCTTAGGTATTACAAACCACCTAAGGTGAGCTTGGCCGGATCTAAAAGCTTCTCAAGCTCTTCTCGAGAGATGTCAGTTTCTTCCTCGGCCACATCCAATACGGCTCGGCCTTCTTTATAGGCTTTCTTAGCAATTTCAGCAGCCTTAGCATAGCCGATAATCGGGTTAAGCGCGGTCACTAAGATGGGGTTACGCGCCAAGGCTTTCTGCAATTGCGCCTCGTTAACCTTGAATGTCGCTATCGCCTTATCTGCCAATAGATAACTGACATTAGCCAGCAGATTTATGCTTGAAAGCAAGT
Organism: Shewanella eurypsychrophilus; assembly: GCF_007004545.3. Lineage (NCBI taxonomy): Bacteria > Pseudomonadati > Pseudomonadota > Gammaproteobacteria > Alteromonadales > Shewanellaceae > Shewanella > Shewanella eurypsychrophilus. Next base: position 5,105,807 of record NZ_CP045503.2, read on the forward strand.
TGTCAGCAATCATAGGCAGCATCACATTTAATTCAAAATTCCCCGCCTGACCACCCACTGTGATAGCGCTATCGTTACCTATGACCTGAGCCGCCACCATAGTCGCAGCCTCGGGGATCACCGGATTGACCTTACCCGGCATGATAGACGAACCAGGTTGTAAGGCTTGCAGCTCAATCTCACCGAGTCCAGCTAAAGGTCCCGAATTCATCCAACGCAGATCGTTAGCTATCTTCATCATAGATACGGCCGTGGTTTTCAACTGTCCCGACAATGAAACTGCGATGTCTTGAGTACCAATATGACTGAAAAAATTGCTCGCTTGGGTAAACGTGAGACCTGTCATCTCACTGAGTTGATGATTAAATTCTGCCGCAAAATCTTCATGGGCATTAATCCCAGTGCCAACCGCCGTCCCTCCCTGAGCTAGGCTCTGTAATCTCGGCTTAATCCCATCAATCAGATCAATATTGTGTTCTATCTGGCTAGCCCAACTCAGCAAGCTCTGACTCATACGCACCGGCATAGCATCCATAAGATGAGTCCGGCCGGTCTTGATATGGTGATCGACTTCGCCCGCCTTCTGTTTAATCACTTTCAGCAGATGTTCCAGCGCAGGTAACAGGCTATTTTCCAGCTCCATGGCAGCACTGATATGAATACTGGAGGGAATGATATCGTTACTACTCTGACCATAATTGACATGGTCATTGGCACCTACAGTTTGATTGGAAATTTTTGACGCTAACGTGGCCAATACTTCGTTGGCGTTCATGTTCGAACTCGTGCCTGAGCCAGTTTGAAACACATCCACCGGGAAGTGCTGCATCATCTCCTTCTCATCGAGCAGCTGAGACACTGCAGCTGAGATACCATCTGCCATATCTTGTGGCAACAAGGCTAGCTTTGCGTTCGCCTGGGCCGCAGCCGATTTAGCCAGCAGTAAGGCACGAATAAATGACTCAGGCATTCTCTTACCACTGATTGGAAAGTTGTTCACCGCTCGCTGTGTTTGGGCGCCGTATAGCGCCGAAGCTGGCACCTGAAGCTCTCCCATGCTGTCTTTTTCAATACGTGTCGTCATGATCTTCCTATCCGTTATTTATTACATACTTTCGGCTCATTCAATGTGCTAAACCTGATTTGAAAAACTGGCCAATGTCCTTTCTTAGTGAGCTAAGCCTGCTTTAAAGAATTGGCTAGTCACTCTTAACTCATAAAATAACTGCTCTAACTCTTGTTTCTGAGAGTCACTGTCAACGAGCCTCGACAAGGCACTCAAGGGTTTGTAGATGTTATCTAAACACCAGAGCCTCCAGTGACTCTCGAGCATGTCATCAGCTAAAGTATCGAGCAATAATCGATACTCTGCCACATGGAGGGACCAGGCAGCATGTTTGCATCCACCCATTAAGGCTTGCTCCATGGAAAACCAGATCAATACTAGGCTGGGATTATCAACGTCTTCGCCGTGGCGGATCTTATGACGCAGCACATTGATCGCTGGATCTTGATGATTAAACTGTGGAAAACATTGGCACATACAAATCACCTAACGAGAGCGATAGTGAGAATGGGAATCAATATCATTAAGTGGTTTTATAGTAAATATGTCAATGGTATTTACGCAGCAAGACTCAAACGATAAAGAGGGCTGCATTAGATTAATGAGTGGAGATTCTAGTTCCTAGGACCTAGGAACTAGGAACTAGGAACTGCCTGACCTAATGACCTCTATGGTGTAACGATATCGAACACGCCTTTGGGCTTATCCAATAATCTAAAGAAGCTCACTAGATCCAACTTGCTGCCCTCAATATTGAGCTCATCGGAGAACAAGAGATCCGAAGCCCCGGCATGACCTATGATCAGATCGATGAATAGCTCATGACTGATATTTAAGGTCACATCGGCATTCTGATCCTTAGCTGCTTTGCGGTGATGTAAGACTGAATTGTTCAGCTCCAATACATAGTTTTCATCGAGATCGATAAAGTTAATATTGAGCAAATAATGCTTACCAAACGCTTCGGGGCCGATCACACGTGATGCCATGGATTGCAGGAAGTTCTCCACCGGAGAGCGCAGTAATATCTGCTTCATAGAAACTAAATCTATGCCCTTCTCCGGAGTACCATGACGTAACTCAAATGCAGCCGATAGATACACATCACGCCAAGCGGCAGACTCTGCTTGATAGCCAAGTTGATCATAACTCTTAGCCAGTAACTCCTTAGCGGCTAGATTAGTACTGTCAGCAAAAACGAGCTTATTGAGCAGTTCAGCGGCCCAACGATATTCCCCAGTAACAAAGGCTTGCTCCCCATGAGCTAGCACCGCAGCCGCGCCTCCCATCAGGTCGACATATTTTTGAGCCGATTGAGACTCAGGCAAAGGATCCAAGTTAGCCGGATTAGCATCATACCAACCAAGATAAGCCTGATAGACAGCCTTAGCATTGTGTTTAGCTGTGCCATAATAGCCTCGACTGGCGAAGGTACTCGCTAGCGCTGGTGGCATCTCGATCGCTTCGGCTATCTCGGCAGGCGTTAGCCCCTGGTTGAGCATGCGTACAGATTGATCGTGAATGTATTTATAAGTGTCTCTCTGCTTTCCTAAGAAATCAGCGATGGCATCCCCACCCCATATCGGCCAATGATGGCTGCCGAAATAGACCTTGGCCTCTTGCTGATTAGTGAGTGCCTCATCAATCGAGCGACTCCATTCCAATGCATCCCTGACTTTCGCTCCACGCAAGGTATAGAGATTATGCATGGTCTTAGAGACTAGCTCGGCGCCGCAATAGGCCTGCAGCTCTGGCAAATAAAAGGTAAATTCAGAGGGAGCCTCTGTACCGGATACTATCTGAAACTCGAACTTCACCCCATCGATCACCTTAGTCTCATCGACTTCAACTGTGATAGTCGGCGCCAGGATACTGAACGTACCAAATGCTGGCTCCTTACCTAAGCCCGAATCGATATGCCCCCGAGGCGATCTAGGTAGCTGTTTGCCATACATGTACATGGCGCGGCGGCTCATGGCTGTTCCGGCCATGACATTTTCACTGGTGGCCTCATGCATAAAACCAGCTGGTGCGACTATATCTATCGCGCCAATATCAGCAAGTTGTGCATCATCCAGTAGACCTAGAGCCCCACCAAAATGATCCATATGGCTATGAGTAAAGATAATGCCTGAGACAGGTCTTTCACCGAGCTGATTATTTACAAATGCTAGAGCAGCCTTTGCTGTTTCTGCCGTGGTCAAAGGATCGACGATGATCCAACCTGATTTTCCGGCGATCACTGTCATGTTCGCTAAGTCGAAACCACGAACCTGATATACCCCCTGGGTCACTTCAAATAATCCGTGGATGTTATTCAAACTCGCCTGTCGCCATAGACTCGGGTTAACACTCGCTGGTGCCTCTCCCTGAATAAAATCATAGGCAGGCCTGTCCCAGATATTTTTCCCCTGCGCATCGACCACTTTCAAATCAGGCAGCTTAGCGATAAAACCTCGGTTTGCATCGGTGAAATCTTGCATATCCTCGAAAGGCAGCTGAGTCAGCAGTGCAGAGTTTGCCTCTAAAGTATGATGAGTCGCGGGGGTAAAGCCAAAGGAGTCGACAGCATCAGGCAATACTGGAGCTGATGCTGCTTTGTGATTGATATCGACTTGAGGCTGACAGGCCACCAGCACTAAGGCGCAGAGACTGGGAAAGATAGCTCTTATGCTTTGCTTATAATTATTCTTAGGCACACGCTCTAAACGGCTATTGATTTTATTATGATGATTCAACATAAAGGTTCACTCAGACATTAACAACTAGAGCCAACCTATTACATTTCAGCAACAACGCGGTTATCATTTTCGGCCAATATAAACGGACGTTTATATTTTACTTCGATATCGAAATGAAGCTGGACTGGTACCATACCAACGATGAAAGGCACGAGAAAAATTAGACAAACTGGTATAGCCGAGCTTATCTGAGACCAAGGTGATCGAAGCCTCTGTGTTAATCAAGTAATGATAAGCTAATTCCTTACGTTTTTGCTGCAGCAGCTCTCGAAAACTAGCCCCCTCAGATCCTAACTTACGCCTCAAGGTTCGCTCACTGATATTATACACTTGCGCCACTTTATGGGCTGTAGGTTCCCCCGATACCAGCATGGCATGAATTGCCTGACTGACTTTCTCTTGCCACTTAAGAGCCTGCATCTTATCTAAGTAATCCCTTACCTTAATCTCATTTTGAGCCGCGAGTTTTGGATTTCCCATCACTGTAGACTGCTCCAGCATACCTCTATCCATCCATAAGCAGTTTTCCAGCTTATTAAAAGAGATTGGACAGGAAAAACATGAATGCCATGGCGCAATATCTTTAGGCTCAGCTCGCATAAGCTCGACACTCAATACAAATTTACCATGGCCTAAAATCAGTTCACCGTGATGCACTAAGGTGGCAAAAAACGCATCAATCGACATAGGGCTAATCTCAACACCTGGTAATGGCGTAATGGTGAACCCGACCCGATCTGGCGTTCTCTGTAATTTGATACTGGCAGAGTTGCTCACTAATGCAGAATAATTAGGCAGTGTTTCGAATGCCTGCGCAAGTGTCGCCGAAGTCATCATCAGCAAACCTAAGGATCGAAAATGCATAGGATAAGCATACTGGCCCACTGTAAGACCGAATTCTGGAGTCCCGGTCGCTTGCTCCGCTAAGCTCCAGAGCAGAGTCATTTTCTCAATGGCTATTCTGGACTCGGGTGCGGCCTCAATCCCATCGAGAATTAAGCCCGCACTGTCAAATACACGATACGCATCGATACCTCTTGCACTTAAAGCCCTCGAGATTGCAATTGCCCATGATCCAATCGTGCTGTATTTCGAAGTTAATGCCATTGAATAAGACTCTAAAACTGCAATTAAGACCAACTAATATCACAATAACGCTCTTAAAATCATCTCTCTATTTGCAGCTTGCTACACTCACGCCTCAACTTGTACTCCATCCTTGTGCCAAATTCATAAAAGAAGCAAACTTCTGTCCACGGTAATTTAGGCAATATTACTCAGCCAAAACGATTTAGATACCAATTAACAAAATGGTTATTAGTCATTTTGTCTATCGGATAAATAATCATCACTTCATGCCAACATTCTATAGAAACTGACACTTAATTCCTGTCCAGCCAAAGCCCATAGTAAGTGTAGGGAATTTTGTTATTTAGTAAAAACAGTAAACCTAACCCCTAACGTTAATAACTCTTGGTACTAATGGATAAATGCATAATAAAGACACTGCCAAATAGGGACATATTGACCACACACGCCGGGACATTTAGTCCCAAACACCAAAAGGCAACCAAATCAGAACAATATCAGCAAACAAGCATTAAACTCAAAACTAAAAACCGCTAAAGCGGCAGTTAGGAGGATATTAAACCAATGATGAGTAAATGAGATCTTGAGCACGCCAGACCCATTGTCAGTTTGAGTTACTTTAGGGATAATTTTAACAAGGATGATTCAAGGTAGTCTCCACTTTGCAGCTAACATTGATGAGTTTGGCAAAATGGATTAGTGACTATTTTAAAACATACCGTGTGACACTGAACAATCATTTTTTAATGCATTGCTTATATGACTCATATAAAACAGATGTAACTATGAGAGGGTAAGATGGACAGACGACAGTTTTTTAAACTGTGTGCCTGCGGAGCGACCACATCGGCTATTTCGGCACTGGGCTTAATGCCCGGAACCGCAATGGCTGCGCCCCGTGAGTACAAGTTGCTAAAAGCAAAAGAGACCCGCAATAACTGCTGTTATTGCTCGGTAGGTTGTGGCTTGCTGATGTACAGCCACGGCAGTAACGGCAAGAATGCCGAAAAGGCTATTTTCCACATCGAAGGCGATGCGGATCACCCAGTTAACCGTGGTGCCCTTTGTCCTAAAGGCGCAGGTTTGGTTGATTATGTTAATAGCCCTAACCGTAATCACTTCCCTGAAGTGCGTGAACCAGGTACTGATAAATGGAAACGTATCAGCTGGAATGACGCTTTCAATCGCATTGCTCGTCATATGAAAGATGACCGTGATGAAAACCTCATCGAAAAGAACAGCGAAGGTAATACCGTAAACCGTTGGTTGAGCACAGGCATGATGACCTCTTCGGCTCAACCAAACGAAGGCGCATTTATTACCCATAAGTTTGCTCGTTCTCTTGGCCTAGTGGCCATAGATACTATTGCGCGTAACTGACACTCCCCAACGGTAGCAAGTCTTGCTCCAACATTTGGGCGCGGTGCCATGACCAACCACTGGATTGATATTAAGAACTCCAATGTCGTTGTGATCATGGGTGGTAATGCCGCTGAAGCACATCCTGTCGGTTTCGGCTGGGTAACAGAAGCAATGGAACACAATGATGCCAAGTTGGTTGTTGTCGACCCTAGATACACTCGCAGTGCAGCACTGTCAGACTGTTACGCCCCATTGCGTAGCGGTACAGACATCGCCTTCCTGCTCGGATTAAGCCGATATTTAATTGAGACTAAACAAGTTCACTATGACTATGTAAAGGCCTACACCAATGCCAGCTACATCGTCCGTGACGACTTCGAATTTAATGAAGGTTTGTTCAGTGGCTTCGATGAAAAGAGCCGTACCTATGACAAAGAAACCTGGTACTACGATCTAGATGAAGACGGCTACGCCAAAGTCGATGAGACATTGTCTCACCCGCGCTGTGTGTGGAACCTGCTTAAGAAGCATGTTGAGCGTTACGATTTTGACACCGTAAGCAATATTACCGGCACCCCGGTTGAAGATTATGAGAAAGTTTGTGCCCTTATTGGCAGTACGCATAAACAAGATAAAGCGGCAACCTTCATGTATGCCTTAGGTTGGACTCACCATACTAAGGGTGCACAGAATATTCGTTCTATGGCTATGGTTCAGCTGCTGCTGGGTAACATAGGTGTATTAGGTGGTGGTGTAAATGCACTGCGTGGTCACTCGAACGTGCAAGGTGCAACGGATATGGGACTGCTTTGTCAGGCCTTACCTGGTTACCTCAAGCTACCAAATGATAAAGATACCGATCTTGAAACCTATCTTGAGCGCTATACACCAAAAGCACTGCGCCCAGGTCAGACTAACTATTGGTCCAATTACCCTAAGTTTTTCATTTCGCAGATGAAGAGTTTCTGGGGCGATCACGCCACGGCAGAAAATAGCTTTGGTTACGACTGGTTGCCTAAGTGGGATCTGCAGTATGACTACACCAAGCACATCGACATGATGTACAAGGGTGAGGTCAATGGCTACTTTATTCAAGGGGTTAACGCTATTAACTCCATGCCAAATCGCAACAAGACTCTGGCTGCATTTAGTAAGCTAAAGTACATGGTTGTAATGGATCCGTTAGCCACAGAAACCTCTGTATTTTGGAAAAAATCTGCCGATTTTAATGACGTTGATCCAAGTCAGATCCAGACTGAAGTTTTCCGTCTACCGACCACCCTATTTGCCGAAGAGGAAGGCTGTATCGTAAATTCAGGCCGCTGGATGCAGTGGCATTGGAAAGGCGCTAACGCACCGGGTGAATCTAAGCCTGATGCCGAGATTCTATCAGGCCTACTCATGAAGCTTAGAGAGCTGTATGACACCGAAGGTGGCGTACTGCCAGAGCCAATCCAAGCCATTAATTGGGCTGGATATCATGACCCAAGCTTCCCCCATGGTTCAGAAGTTGCTAAAGAACTTAACGGTATAGATCTTAAAACCGGTAAGCAGCTAAATAGCTTCAGTGAACTTAAAGATGATGGTAGCACCGCGTGTGGTTGCTGGATCTATTCAGGTTCTTGGACCGAACAGGGCAACATGATGGCTCGCCGTGATAACTCGGATACGTCCGGTAAAGGTATTACTCCGGGGTGGGCATTCGCATGGCCTGCAAACCGTCGCGTACTCTATAACCGTGCATCTTGCGATGTGAACGGTAAACCTTGGGATCCAAAACGTAAAATCTTGGAATGGAGCCATGACAAATGGCACGGAATTGATGTGGGTGACTTCAATATGAAGCTTAAGCCACAAGATTCTGCTCATCCATTCATTATGCAGCCTGAAGGTGTGGGTCGTTTCTTTGCCCTTAAACATCTGGCAGAAGGTCCTTTCCCTGAACATTACGAGCCAGTGGAGTCGCCAATTGGCACCAACCCATTGCACCCGAAAGTGATCAGTAACCCGGCTATTCGTATGCTAGATGGTGTCGCTGAGACCTTGGGTTCTCATAAAGATTACCCTTATGTTGCTACAACTTACTGCATGACAGAACACTTCAACTTCTGGACTGCGCACTGTCGTCTTGCGGCTATCTCCATGCCTGAGACCTTTGTAGAGCTCGATGAAGTGTTAGCGGCTGCGAAAGGTATCAACAACGGTGACTGGGTCACTGTGAGTTCTAAGCGCGGTAGCTTGAAGACCAAGGCATTAGTGACTAAGCGCCTACAACCACTCAAGGTACATGGGCAACTTGTACACACTGTGGGTTTACCACGACATGGTGGTTACAACGCACTGACTCGCAAGAGTAGCAGTTGCAATATTCTGACTACGGAAGTGGGTGATGCAAATACTCAGGTGCCTGAATTTAAGGCCTTCCTAGTAGATATTGCTAAGGTGAAGGGGATCTAATTATGTCTGCTCAAGATATTATTTTAAGTTCGGGAACCTCTACGTTAGCCCCAGCTGCGCAGGTAAGAAAGAAGCTTAGCAAGATAGCTAAGTTATTCGATGCTACTAAGTGTAATGGCTGTAAAGGTTGTCAGGTCGCGTGTTCCGAATGGAACGATCTACGTGCACCTATCGGTGAGTTTACCGGTAGCTACCAAAATCCAGCGGATCTATCCTCTGAGTGCTGGACCTTAATGAAGTTCAATGAGGTCACAGACGAGAATGACAAGCTACGTTGGCAGTTCACTCACAGTGGTTGTATGCACTGTGACGATCCAGCCTGTTTAACAGCCTGCTCGACTAAAGATGCCATCGTTCAACATGCTAACGGCATTGTGAATATTGACTCTGATAAATGCATAGGTTGTGGCTATTGCGTAACGGCTTGTCCATTCGATGTGCCTAAACTCGATGAGATCGATCAGAAAGCCTATAAGTGCACCATGTGTTCAGACAGATTACAGGTAGGCCAAGAGCCATCATGTGTGAAGTCATGTACCACAGGTGCGCTCAAGTTCGGTACCCGTGAAGATATGTTGTTTATCGCAGACTTGCGTATCAAACAACTTCACGAGAAAGGCTTTACTAAGGCTGGGCTATATAACCCTCAAGGGGTTGGCGGCACGGGGATGATGATGATTCTACATGACATCAGTCAACCGGAAAGCTATGGCTTACCTGCTGATCCTAAGACCAGCTTACCCATCAAACTATGGCAAGACGTAGTCAAGCCTCTGGGAGCAGCCGGGATTATCGCGACTGTGGCGGTGGCTTGTCTGCACCGCATCACAGTGGGCCGAAATGTTGTCGATGAGAGTGATAACGATGATGACAGTGAAGCGATTGATCACACCCACCCAACCCAGTCAGATAAGGAGTAACGCTCATGCATAAGCAGAATATGATTTTGCGCCATAAGTTGTTCGATCGGATCTGTCACTGGTTTATTGTGGCTGTGGGCTTAGTGACCTTTCTCACTGGCTTTGCTTTCTTCTTCCCATCCTTTCAATGGTTGGGAGCGATAGCTGGCACACCACAAATGGCGCGCTTTGTTCATCCTATTGCCGGCTTGATGATGTGTCTGCCGCTGATGTTGATGCTAGTGCGCTACTACCACCATAACAAATGGGAAAAGAACGACCTGACTTGGATGCTAGCCATCAAAGATGTGATGCTTGAAAACGAGGACAAGATCCCCGCCATCGGTCATTACAACCCAGGTCAAAAAGTACTGTTCCGCACATTCGTGGTGACCTCTATCGTATTAACGGTAACAGGTTTCATGATGTGGCAGCCCTACTTTGCCCATTACTTTGCCTCCACCGCTATCGAGTGGGCCATTCTACTGCACGCCATTTGTGCGGTGATCATGCTTATCTTCGTGATAGTGCATTTCTGGATGGCAACTTGGGTGGAAGGATCGGTTGCAGGCATGTTGTATGGCGCAGTATCTCGCGCCTGGTGCAAGAAACACCATCCCAACATGCTTAAGGATCCTGAACTAAAGACTATTAAGCGGGAAAAACACTAATTATGAGCACAGCAATACTCGACGCTAAAAAAATCCAGGCCCAAAAACTGGAGATCAAGACCCTGATCCCAGCTGATCCTAAGACGGTCTACCAACTGCGCGGCAAAAGACTGGCTGAGTTAGCACAGGAGTCGGGACTCACCGATTACTTTAACTTACTCAAGCTGCTTGTTAACGCCCAAGAGAGGGTAGCCGCAGAGACAGGCTTGCAAGAGGAGAACTGCTTCGGCCTCAAGCCTAAGTTTAATCTCGAGCAAGCCCAGCCAATGGCTCAGGCAAACTTTGAGTGGGGAAATTATTGGCAGTCGATATTGCTGGAGCTTGTCAGTGATCTCCTCCCTAAGTTGTCAGTGACTGGCAGTTCGGAACTGAGTGAAGTACTTAAAGAGTTAGTCGGGGTTAAACCGCAAACTCTACAAGATTATGCCGAAGCCATGTTGCTTGGCCACTTTGCTAAGGTTCCGGCGAAATACACGCTATTTATCTGGGCAGCCTTATCTGTCTATTGGTCGCACTGGGCAACGGATCTTGCTAGCGAAATCGCTAAATCGGCTGAAAGCCATAAAACCTTATGTCCGGTTTGTGGCAGCCATCCGATAGCCAGTGTGATCAAGGATCAGCCTCGTGCCGGGTTACGCTATCTGCATTGCAGTCTATGTGAAACCCAGTGGCATCAAATCCGCGCCGAATGCACTAGCTGTGGCGAAGACAAGGGCGTTTTCCTTTGGGCTGAATCTGAAACCAAGTCAGCCATTCGCATCGAAAGCTGTGACACCTGTAAGGGCTATACCAAGATGTTGTTTACCAACATCAAGCCTGAGCTGGAAGTTGCTGTGGATGATTTGGCAACACTGCTGATGGATCAGCACGTGGTGGAGCAAGGCTATCAAGCCACAACGGTTAACCCCTTGTTGCTTGCCCACGAGCAGTAAGTTCGACCAGCGCTACAGACTCAGAATCTTGGATCTGTAGCGCTTTATTTAATCACCACTGATTTTAACTTGAAGTAAATGAATCCGATGACCCAAGCTATCAATACAACCACCGCCCTATATCGTTCCTTACCCGCTATGGACAGTCTGCTAGTGAACAAAGCCGTGATAAAACTTAGGCAGGAATATGGCGATGCTTGGGTTAAAAACCAGTTAAACAAGCTTCTCAATCAAGCAAGATCTCAGATTGCTGAGCGGCAAATCCTACCTAAATATTGCGCCACAGCAAATACGATAATTACAGCTTTGACGCAAAGATTGTTAGAGGAACAGCGCCACAGCCTTCAACCAGTCTGGAATCTGACAGGGACTATTTTACACACCAACTTGGGGCGCTCTCAGCTATCAGAAAGCGCCATATCGGCGGTGACCAAAGTGATGCGTCATCCGACACCACTGGAATTTGAATTAGAAGCAGGCAAGCGGGGTCACCGAGATCAAGCCATAGGAAAAATATTAAACCAACTAACGGGATCGCAAAGCTGTTGCCTGGTTAACAATAATGCCGCTGCTGTACTGCTGATGCTCTCGAGCGTCGCGGCAGGTAAAGAAGTGATCGTCTCTCGAGGCGAATTGGTCGAGATAGGGGGTGCCTTTCGCATTCCGGATATCATGCGCCAAGCAGGCTGCACCTTAGTCGAGGTCGGCAGCACCAATCGTACTCACCTTAAAGACTACCAAGAAGCCATTACTGAAAATACCGCCGCCATCATGAAGGTACATACCAGTAATTACCACATCCAAGGATTCACCTCTGCTGTCGATGAGAAAGCTCTGGCTCAGCTTTGCCAGCAACATCAATTACCGCTTATCTCAGATCTGGGCAGCGGCGCACTGACCGATCTTACCGAGTTTGGTCTCGGCGATGAGCCCACCCCGCAACAGATGTTAGCCGATGGGGTTAACCTGATTAGCTTTTCGGGCGACAAACTACTCGGCGGACCGCAAGCCGGCTTGATTGTTGGTGATGAAGCGCTCATAGAAAAACTGCAACAACATCCACTCAAACGCGCGCTACGCTGCGACAAAATGACCTTAGCAGCGCTTGAAGCAACGCTGTTACTGTATCGAAACCCACTTAAGCTCAATAACGAGCTGCCTATGCTTAAAAAAATGTCTCGCCCACTCTACGAACTAGAGCAATTAGGCCAGTTGCTTATGGCGGAGCTGCCTGAATTTTTTTCCCCCCACTTTAACCTCGCCATCACCCCAAGCAAAACCCAGATAGGCAGTGGTTCTCAACCTAATACCTTGCTCGACTCATTGGCTCTGACCTTCACACCGACAGCTAAAAGCCGATACGCGGTCCATCAGCTGGAGCAAAAATTTAAGCGGAGCCAGCGACCTATTATTGGTCGAATTAATCACAACCAATATTGGTTAGATTTACGTGGTGCAGAGCAAGAAGTCCGCTTGATAAACGCACTCAGGGAAGTTGGGCAGAAATTATGATTATTGTGACAGCTAATGACGTAGAGGGTGTGGATCACGGTAAAACCACACTGCTTCAAACTGACATAATGAGTGAACTAACCAAATGATCATTGTGACTCCTAGACATGTAGAACACGGTAAAACCAGATGATTATTGTTACAGCCGGCCATGTAGATCACGGCAAAACCACACTGCTTCAAGCGCTAACTGGCACCGATGCCGACCGGCTTCCCGAAGAGAAAAAGCGCGGTATGACCATAGATCTCGGGTATGCCTTTATGGATATCGCCCAAGATTGTCGACTCGCCTTTATCGATGTCCCAGGCCATGAGAAGTTTATTAGCAATATGCTGGTCGGCGTCAGCAGTGCAAAACATGCCATGTTAGTGGTCGCCTGTGATGACGGTGTTATGCCGCAAACAATAGAACACTTAGACATTTTGCGCTTACTCAAACTCGATAACCTCATTGTCGTGCTCACTAAAGCCGATCGCGTCAGTGAGACTCGCATAAAAGAAGTTGAGCAGGAGATCGGCCAACTACTGACAAGCAATAACGATGATATTAATGGGTTATTTACGGTTTCTTCAATCAGTGGAAGCGGTATAGAACCTCTGCGCGAACATATAAAACACTTAGCAAAAAATCAAACTAGTGCCACCAAGATGCATAGTTTCAGGATGGCTGTCGATAGAGTATTTAGCGTAAAAGGGGCCGGACTAGTCGCTACAGGCACAGTAATAAGCGGCAGTATTGATCTAGACAAAAAACTATTCGCTTCGAATCAAACTCAGGCGATTCGAGTACGTAATATTCATAGCCAGGGACGTCAATCTCAAGCAGCAAGCACAGGGAAAAGAGTCGCGCTTAATCTGACTAACATCGATTCTCACTCAGGCTTACAGCGTGGAGATTGGCTCACTGAATTAGCACCTGTACAGGCATCAGATCGGGTTACTGCAATATTTGAGGGGCAAAAAAATGTTAAACATTGGCAGAGTGTGCATATCTATCACGGCGGTAATCACAGCTTGGCCCGTGTATCTTTGCTGCAATCACTCAACGATCACCGCGCCTTAATCGAATTGCAATTCGAACAACCGATGCAACTGACCAATCACGATAGAGTCATTATTCGAGATGCTGCAGCGACCAGCACCATAGGCGGTGCACAAATCTTAGAACTGCAACCGACAGCAAGAGGCAAGCGCAAGCCTGAACGTCTCGAATATCTAGACCTATTATCACAATGTCACTCACCTAATAGTGCACTGCAATTTCAAAGCTTAATCCAGCCAGTGCTGGCTACAGGTTTCTGCTGGGATTGGCAGCTAAGTTCACAGCAACTGCAACAACTTTCAGCGCAAACTCAGTTGCAACACATTTCAGGTTTTGTGATTCACCCTAAACTACTCGAACATATATCAAGCCAACTGTTATCCATTATCGAAAACTATCATAGCCAGTTTCCCGATCAGTTAGGCCTGGCCATGAGCCGAGTTCAACGCATGAGCAGAGAAAAGTATCCCTTCGAAATCACCAGCTTTGTCATTTCGACTCTCTGTCAACAAAAGCAACTGCAGATGAGCCGTAGTCTGGTCCACCTTCCCAATCACAACATTGCGCTGACACAGCGGGAATCTTTACTTTGGCAGCGTATATCCACTCAGTGCCAACAAGCTAATGCACCTCTGTGGGTGACAGACTTTGCCATGATTAATGATATCGAGGTTAAGTCAATGCGCCACTTCTGCCACAAGTTAGTTCAATTAGGCTTTTTAACGTCAATATTAAAAGATAGATATGTAATGAGTGAATCTATTTATCTCTATGCAGAACATATTCGCAATCATAATAGTAAATATAAAGAAATTAAAACCACTGAATTTAGAGAGCTAGTTAAATTAGGAAGGAAGGCAAGCATACAAATATTAGAGTTTTTCGACAGATGTGGATTCACTAGCAGGAAATATCAATCTAACAGTAGAACCATTAGAGATAATGGACTATTTATTCAAGAAAAAATTGGCGGAAGAACATAGGAGTTGAACCTACCTGGGACTGCTGGCAGCCCCACCCGGATTTGAAATCCAGACGCCTCACCGGAGACGACGTTCTTCCTCTTGAAGAAGCATCATAATAATCAATACAATTTATTTCAACAAGTACAAACATTTATAATTAATATATTTGTGATCAATAACATTAATTAAAACAACAATTGTTGACTAGTAATACTTTACTTAAAGGAACATTTATCATGAGTTCAATTAAGACTCAGATCCATAATGTAATTGAGCATAAAAAAGTCAGATGTTTTAGAAATTTTAGAGAGTCAGAAATTGTAGAATCAGTTGCATCAGAAGTGAGAGTTGCACTTATTTACAATGGAATTTCACACACTGTAATGATGGCAAGTCCAGCCGACCTTGAGTATTTCGCTATTGGTTTTACGCTTTCTGAACGAATTGTAGAGAAGCCAGCAGATATAAAATCGATAGAGTTAGAGCCAAATGACAAGGGTGTACTTATTTATATTGAAATTACTAACCGTTGCTTTATGGCACTAAAAGATCAGCGAAGAAATATGGCAGGAAGAACGGGATGTGGACTATGTGGAGTAGCGCAATTAGAACATGCAGTAAAGCCTACAATACGTGTTAACAATAATAAAAGATTCAATATAAACTTATTGCAAAATGTATTATCTCAGTTACCAAAAGTACAAACCATGTTTAATATAACAGGTGCTACTCATGCGGCCATGTCATTATCTGAGAGCGGAGAAATCACCTCGAGCTATGAAGATATAGGCAGGCACATAGCGCTAGACAAATTAATAGGCTCTTACTCAAAGAATGGCCAAATAACACCAGCGGCTATTCTACTAACCAGTAGAGCCAGCTTTGAGATGGTACAAAAATCGGCAAGCGCAAATATTGAAATTATATTTGCAATATCTGCTGCTACATCTCTAGCAATAGAATTAGCAGACAAATCCAATATTACCTTAGTCGGTTTCTGTCGTAATAATAGAGCAACAATATATACTCATTCTCATCGTATCACCTCGGAAAACCTCAATAAATTAACGGCTATAGAACTTGAAAAAAAGATGGCCTATTAATTCTATCCGGGGGACGGTTTGCTATCAATATTGGAGCTTATAGAGCTAGCAACTAGAAACCCCTTGTCGATCGAGTATAAATGCCTGGTCAGCCAATCGCTTAGTCTGCAGGGGGCTGTGTGACACCATCACCATGGTATAACGCTGCTTCAATGACACTAGCAATTGCTCTATCACCTCGGTATTCTCTGGATCTAAAGACGCCGTTGGTTCATCTAATAGGAGGATCTCAGGATCAAGCACTAGCGTTCTTGCCAGGCATAATCTTTGCTGCTGACCACCAGATAACGAGGAAGCATCGCTATTGAGTCTATCCTTGATCTCATCCCACAGCCTCACCTGCACTAACACCTCTTCGCTACGTGCTAAAGCTTGCACCGAATTTAGCCCAGCGACCACCTTAAGTGGCAATAACAAGTTGTCTATGATGCTGCCAGGTAATAGGTTTGGAGTTTGAAATACCATGCCGACTTTTCGGCGCAGCAGTGGTAGGTGATG
Source organism: Shewanella eurypsychrophilus (assembly GCF_007004545.3). Lineage (NCBI taxonomy): Bacteria > Pseudomonadati > Pseudomonadota > Gammaproteobacteria > Alteromonadales > Shewanellaceae > Shewanella > Shewanella eurypsychrophilus. The sequence goes on from NZ_CP045503.2 coordinate 5,122,144, forward strand.
ATGTACAAGTTGGCTGACATCGACCTCCCCCTCAGACAACTGCAGACAAATATTGCCAGTCATAACATGCTTTTCGAAACAATCATTGAGCCGGTTTAGCGCCCGTAACAGGGTGGTTTTTCCACAACCAGATGGGCCAGTCAGCATATGTAGCTGGCCTTTTCTCAGTTGCATATTCACATTCTTGAGAATTGTTTTATCAGCAAAGCGAATACTGACATCTTGGATCTGGCCAATAATTTCGCCGTCACAAACCTTATCTAACACACACTCTCCCTACTGATAGTTTCACTCATATTTTGGTTGGGACGCCTGACAAGCGCCGCAAGTAAAGTAAAGATAATACTCGTGAGCGTTAGCAGAACTAAAGCCGCTCCGAACGCCATGTTTAACTCTTGTTGTGATTGATACTGAGCACTGTAATAAAAAATCGTGAACGGTAACGCTTCGAACCGCTCAAATAACCCTCCGGGTAGCCCCGCATTTGCCACCGCCCCTGTTAACATGATCACCGCGGTATCTTCAGCAGCCCTGCCTATCGCTAACATGAGTCCACTCATAATTCCTGCTCGGGCTTGCGGCAGAAGCAAACGATATGTGATCTGCCATTGAGTCAAACCTAAGGCTGCTCCCGTAATAGCTAACTGCTTTGGTAAGCTACTCAGTGCATTTTGAGTCGCGCAGGCAATATAAGGAAGGATGAGTAAGGCCAAGCAAAATGCTGCAAGCAAGAGACTGGCATTAGCCTGAGGAAAGACAGTCCCTCGCAAGAGCAAAATCAAACTAAAGCCAAACAGTCCCATTAGAATGGATGGGATCCCAGCAAGAATGTCGACGGCGATACCCAGCACTTTCTGAGCGGTTTTTTCCGGAGCACTCGCAAGCCATATACCACAGGCGACGCCCGGCACAGTAGCCAAGGATACGGCACATAAAATGACGGTAACGGAGCCGACACAGGCAGGCCATATGCCCTCCCATACAGGCTTTAGCCCCATCATTGCTGCAAGAGGGTCAGTGTCACCAAAAAAGAGTTGTAGATTTAATGTCGGCATACCTTTGAATAAGATAAAGCCAATTATAACCAGCATAATACTCATTAATAAAAAGGCGCAGAGATTACCCCAATAGCCAATCCATCGACTCATGCTGGTTGCACCAATCGATTTCTCCCCACCAAGTATCGCGACAATAAGCAGATGAAGGCACTACACATTAACAGCAGCATTCCTGCAGCAAACAAGGAATTATAGGCTTCACCACCTTGATCGGTTGCGATCACTAAGGCGATATGTGCCGTTAAACTACGAATGGCATCGAATACCCCGGAGGGCAACTGGGTAGCATTTCCCGCAAGCATCAAAGGCAGCATGGTATCGCCGATCGCGCGGTTAAACCCCAATAATGCGGCACCACATATATTCACTTTACAATGGGGCAAAATAATTTGCAGATACGTTTGTTCAGGGCTAAACCCCAGTGCCTGAGCACCCAGAGCATGTTGCTGCCACAAGGGAGTGGTAATATTGTCTAACATGACACAGATGACAGGTAAAATGAGCAATATCAACATACATACGGCGGCAAACAGGCTGTAACCAGAGCCAAGTTGCAGAATGTTACGCAGAAGGGGCAAGAGCAGAAAAAGCGCTGCTAACCCATACACTACGGTCGGTATGCCCGCCATGAATTTAAGCAGAGATTGCAAAATAGCAACCAGCCAACGGCGGCGCGATAGCAAACAGAAGCTATTGAGGCCTATGGCAATAACAAAGGCAAAAGATGTCGAAATTAGAGCCAGTGACAAGGTACCGAAGACCATAGCCAAGATGCCAAAATGCCCCTGCTCTGGCTGCCATTTCAGCTTGAAAACAGCACTTGTCTCAGTCAAAAAAACCGGCAGTGAGAACCAAATTAAGAAACAAAAAACAGATAACAATAATAGGCCGCTAACAACCACTAAGGTCACCAACAAGCCTTGCATCCAAGTGTTTTGTTTAAGCGTGTAGTTAAAGCTTTGCATCTAGCGGCTTTGCTTAAGCTTAAGCTTAAAGCTTTGCATCGAGAGGGATATAACCAGATGCCTGGATATGCTTTGCACCTTCTGGGCTATAGATGTAATCGATGAAGGCTTGAGTTAAACCGCTAGGCACTCCCTTAGTGTTCATATATAAGCGGCGTACCACTGGATACTCCCCTGAAGCACAAGCCGCTTGGCTAGGTTTTATTTGGTTATATGTTGGCGCTTTTACCATCTCATCGATGTAACCGACACTAGAGTAACCTATGGCTCCCACATCCTGAGAGATTGCAGTTTTCATCGCCCCATTCGATGGCACGATATTAGCGTTTTCAGCAAGCTGTGCACCTTTTAACAGCCTCTTGCTAAACACAGAACGGGTACCACTCGCTTCGTCACGGCTAAATAGGTGTATCTGTCGATCTTGACCACCGACTTCTTGCCAGTTGGTAATTTTGCCTTGATAAATCTCGATGATCTGCTGCTGACTAAGATCATCAACTCGATTATCTGGGTGAATGATCACCGCGACGCCATCGATAGCGAAGGCGTAAGAGTTTAAGCCTAAGCCCATCTCCTTATTTTTCAAGGCGCGACCGCTATTGCCAATATTCACCAGCCCTTTAGCGACTTGTTGCACACCAACCCCCGACCCTCCACCTGCAATGGTGATACGAATACTTGGGTTATGCCCCATAATCTGTCTTGCAGCCTTCTTCATCACCGGAATATGCGCGGTACCACCGGCAATATTCAACTGACCACTCATCTCATCGAAAGCTGAAAGCTCATCCGCGATCAGTGAGTTCGATGTGAGTAGAGTAAAAGTCGTTATTAAGCAGACAAAACAGGTCTTGAGCATCATAATAATTCCTAGAAGTAGTGGTAAACAGAATGAACAATAAATATGCTCATCAGGCAAGTTGATTCATTATTATCAATCACCTCTTTAGAGCAAGTAGATAAACTGATTTTTGCAGCAGCAACCGTTAATTTTTTTATTAATATTAGCTGTTTGGACAAAATGACCCGAAAACAAAGCACATTGATGAAAGAATAATGATTTCCTTGTAAATCCATCCCACACTCGCTCGTCATTATATGTAACCGCTATGGGAATACGGCACCATACTTGCCTCTAGATAAAAAAATAGCGCCATTTAGGCGCTATTTTTAACAACAAATCTTATTTAAGTTTGCTATTCATATCGGCGACTTCTTGCGCCGTTAGACCAATAAAGCTAATGCCAGAATCTCCTTCATATAAGATCCCCAAACCATCGTTAGCAAGTTTGATTGCAGCCGAATAGCCTGCATGACCAGAGGCTAAGATGTAAGGATCGCTGTATGTTTTCCCTTCATCTAAGCTAGTCCACAATGCCAAGTTATTACGACCCGAGCCTTTAGGACCCGAGAAGATAAGCTGGTTTCGCGCATCCCCATCTTTAACGGCATGGTAACGAACTAGCGAGGTGTCGACTTTAGTGATATTAATCCCGGTAATCGAGCTATCACGACTCCAGCTAATACCGCCATCACTACTTCGTAGCCAAACACGAGCACCACTCACCTCGTTGCCATCATTGCGCGCAGAGATCATTAGCTGACCATCTTCTAGCTCAACAATCTCACTCTCTGTCGGCCCAGAAATAGGCGCTAACTCTCCAAGACTCCATGTTTCACCATGATCATCACTGTACACCGAGCCTGTGTAGTAACGAATATTGGCATTCGGATTGGCAGGGTCGAGAGGTGCACGAACAATATTGGGAAATATTAGTCGGCCATTTAGTCCTTGATTGTCTTGCCAATTTAGCTGAATACCAATTCCTGGACCGGAATTGATGCTATGCCAAGTAGGATCTTTTACATCTTGGTGAACGATTGCCTCTTCCCATGTTTGACCATTGTCGCAGCTACGGCGTGACACTAAGTAATTAGGGCCACCGGGTTTTGCACAATTACCATTTTGTGCACAACGATCGTCCCACTGGGTATACATGATAATAATATCGCCAGTTTCTTCATCTAGAATAGCCCGTGGATCAGAGTAATCTACGCCCACCGTCTCGTGAAGTACTAGTGTTTCCCCCCAAGTTGCACCATTATCTGTAGAGCGTTTCATCTCCATCTTGATAATGCCTGCAGCCCCAGGATCTGCACTACTTGGTCGACCTTCAATAAAGGCCAGTAACGCATTATCTTGCGCCTTGATCAAAGACGGGATGCGATAATATTTACTGCCGTTAACACCTTCTTGGTCGTGCTGGAACACATCGACTTTAGTAAACATATTTGACTTGCCATCACCTACAGATAGGTTTAGCGCTTTAAGCGCTAGTTGACCACGCTTACTCGATGTCACTTTACCGACATACACGCCAGTATGACTGCTCGAAGTCCCTGACCACTTATCGATGAATTTGCCATCAAAATAGAATCCAGCTTCTCTGGTTTTAGCCTCATAACGCATTTCAAATTTATGGAAAGCGGCGCTGCCAGTGCTTTCAACGAGAGTATGGGTATCTCCCCCTTCAAGCGTGACAATAAGATCGCCAGCACTATTCACTTTTAGCCAAGGTAAGAAACGCATACCTGTGGTACCGAGGTAAAATGACAAACTCTCCCCGGTGACTTTAGCCGTTATTGAATATGACCAATCGTTATAAAATGTACGTGTGATTAAGTCAGTATCAAAACTCATCCGAGCATAGGTAAGGCCTCCATCACCATTAAATAAAGTAACCGGTTCACCATCAATCACCTCTTCAGTAATAACGCCTTCTCCGCCTAAGGTATGAGTGAAGCCTTGCTCTGCTATGGTGCCTTTTTTGGCATCGAAGCTGGATTCAAGTTTCAAATCGGCATTGAGTAAGTCTGCATTAAGACGCTCACCCCAAATCTCATAGCCAGCAGTCGTTAGATGTAAACCGTCATACATAATTGATGAGCTAATCGCGCCATTTAACATGTCACCGTTTTCAACAAACTCGGGGCCATAATCGACAAACTTAACTTTATCATCACCTTGCGCTAAACGGTTTAAGGCCTCATTGATCATTACCACAGTCCACTTAGATGCGACTTGGGTTGATGGTAATAAGCCATGTAGATGAATACGGGCTTGAGGTTGTAGCTGACGCAGACGCGCAACCACGGCGCTAATACCATCGAGCGTATCGACCACACCATTACTCTTGTAGTTATTGATCCCGATCATCAGGCTTATATCTTCAGGGTTATAACCGGCAAAGTTCTCCTCTAGACGCCATAACATCCACTGGGTGCGGTCTCCAGAAATGCCAAAGTTAGCGCTGACTCTGCCTTCGGTATTCTCGCTGCCGAAATACTGCTCCCATACAGGGAAGCCGCGCACAATCGAACCGCCATTTCGGTCATCCGGTGATCCCCAAGACCATAGCTCAGTAATCGAATCACCAATTGCGATGTAGTTTTCACCCACGCTGTCGGCATCATTAATCACCTTGTTTCGATCTGGATAACCGCTTGAAGTACGTGTACCAGGCATTGTGCTTGAGAGTACTGGGACGCGCTTCGTTAAACTACCGAGGTAACCATCACTATCAGTCACCTTCAGCGTGACGTAATAGTTACCCGCCTGACTAAAGGTATGCTCAAACTGCTCACCCTGTGCAAAGGTGCCATCACTTAAGCTCCATTCATAAGTGAGTGCATCACGACCTTCTGTTAACTGAGTCCCTCGCGCATCGAAGCTAACACTGCGGCTATTCGCACTGCTGTTGAGGCTACTGCGTAGCATGGTGGTCGCAATATTAACAACCGGCGCCGTATCAAATACATAGTCCGCGACAGGCACATCTGAAATTCTGGCAATATCATCGGCCGAGAGGACGTTATTAAAGAAGCTCACTCGCTCGATATTACCTTCAAAACACATGTTACCTTGGCTGTCAGGCTGACCTATGTTTAACCGCTCACTGTTAATCGCGTCGCTAAAGAAGCTTCTGGCCAGTGTTTGCGCCTGCTCAACCCCATCGATATAGAGTCGAGTTCCCTTAAGTTGATCGGCAACCCAGACAAGATCATGCCACTGTCCATCTTGCCATTGACCCGCAGCCGTTAGCTTCATCTGCTGGCTACCCGATTGCATCGCGTTAACCAATAGAGCGTTGTTAGCGGCATTTAAGGTCACTGACAAGTTGCCTTTATCGACATCATTATTGCTAAATGTCAGTAAGTTCATCTCCTTACCATTAGCATCTGCGCGAAAACGGATATAGACAGAGCCCGTTGACATCGCCTTTATCACCGCAGCGTTATCAGTAATATCGATACCACTATTGGCTGAGCAACTAAACTCAACATTGCGGGTATCATACTGCTGTGAAGGATCCTCTATGATCGGTAAGTTAGGTAATTCGCCCTCTTCTACGGGTGGCTTAATCACAGGTAAAGCTGGGAACTGTCTCTCTTCTGGCCATACTGACTCACCATCGATAGGCAATGGGATCACTAAATCCAGTCCATACATCCAATCCGAGCCATTTACCGCATAATAGGTTTGCGGGATGGGTTCGAAGTTTAAGCTGGCTATCTGCTGCGAGGCTTTTTCGGAAACTCTGATGCCATACATGGTTAAGAAATCACGGAAATCACGTCCCGATGAAATGGCCATATAGATGGCATTACGATCATTATTAGACGCAGCCTTAGCATCTGCCCAGCTATACTCGGTGAAGCCTAGGCGGTCGCGCAGACTCAGCCATAATTCTTCATTAGCGATAGCACGTTTGAAGTTAGAGTTAGCAATATGCAATCGCGCATAGAAGTTCCAGCCATCCTCAACCACACCATTGGCTTGAGCAGATATCACCATCTGCGCCTGTACTAGCTCATGCTTAACAATAGTACCGAGATTTTCAAAGTAAGCGATAGGATCGCCACTTAAGTGCGCGGCTTGAATGTTATTAAACTCAGCCTCCCATGGCTGACCATGCAGTGATGCCACACGTCCTTTATCGACAATAAAACGAGAACGTGAATAGAATGAATAGGCATTGGTACGGCTGTGTGAGCCCCAACCAGTAAAGCCAAGCATACGACCTTCGTGACTATGAGAGATCTCATGTAAGTCACCATGACCGACAACACTGAAGTCCCATCCAGCATCATAGGGGTTACCCGAGCAGCCTGCACCACAAGTGGCTTGGTCGGCATTCATGTGCATTGAATGCTCATAAATATCAATATCCCAGCCATTAGTATCGGCAAAGTCATGGATTTCACTGACTCGCTCGATCCCAACACCTTGATAACCGGCTAGCAATAATAGGTAATTACGGGCATAGGTGGTGGTATCTGCAGTGATCTCTTCGATAGTCCCGTAGTTTAATGTCCCCAAGTACTTACTGAATCGAGAATGAACTTCAAAGTTCGGCGTCGCCACCTCAACCCAGTCAAATTCAGCCGCGGCTATCTGTTGGTAAAATCGCTCAGTGTCTTCTTGGCCGTTCCAATAGGGGTGTTCACCGATATTTTCAAACTCAAATGTCACGTCTTCATCAAAGGTATTAAATGTACTTTGAATTGGACCACCGATCGCAGAGGTGAAGGTTAATGTTTCCCCTGACTCAATTGACATATTTTGGCTTCGAGTCCACTTAGGACGGGTATAACTATTGGTTCCCCACTCTTTTGTCGCACCTGAGCGCAGTGTATTAACAAAAATCGAAGTTTTTGTTGGACCATTATCGGTACGAGTCACTCGAATTGTTTGCCCTGGAATGGCATAGACACCCAGTGCGGCAAAGTTCATCTTACTCAGCATCGACACCGTTTTATTGATCGGTGTAATATGACTAAAATCAGTACGACTAAAGTTACCAAGATCCTTGGGTACAGGGTTGTAGTCACGGGTTATATAGTGGGTAAAATCGGCATAATAGGCTTTAAGGTAATCTGCCGTTGGCGTAATACTGATCCCCATAGGGAAACTCGCCTCGGTACGATAATGATCACCGATTAAGGTCAAGACTTTTTCTACCCGCATACCTGGCAAGGTAAACAGATCTGTTTTCGAGTGTTCCAGTTTCCTTAGAATGGCACTGATACTGTTAGCTGGGCTATAAAATTCACTCTGATATTCAGCAATATTACCGCAATCTTTTTCACAATCACTGATATCGAAGCTATATTCACCCGTTTTGAAATGAGTTAATAGCTGATTATATTTCTCAATCTGCGACGGCAGTTGACCAAGTGTTGCGCTACCATCGAAGCCGCGTACATTTTCAGTACCGGTTCCACCGCGATTGTCCGCAAGATAACGGACATCAAATAGATCAAATAGACCTTTACCTAACTCGGTTTGACCACCGTCATAATGCAAGTAAAGTACCGGGGTACCGTTGGCTGCAGCTTGCTTAACGACACGTACAACCTCCTCCTCATAACCTGAATTCCTTGGCTTTTGAGAGATGATCAATAGATCCGGTTTTTGTGCCAGACAGGCCTCGAGCGCACTGTCATCACACGCATTTTCGGCGTTATAGCTTAATTGTTCGCCATAGTTATCATCTAACCATTTACGTGTTGCAGGATCATCACGGAACCAACCTTCGTTGGCCATTTCAGCGATAACGACATTGCCTAATGTGCCTTCATCTTTACCCGTAAGCCATGTAATGGTGTTACGCATAAATTGATGCATCTCTTCACTGACTAAACCGTAATCTGAATACCAAACTCTAAACGGATGAGCACCCATGACCAATGAACGTCCAGTGTCATTATCGGCCATTACCGCAAAAGCACTGCCCTTGGTCGATAATAAGGTATCGCCATTGATACCGAAGCTGCTACTAATCCGAGCCGCATCATGATGCGCATCCCAATCAATGGAGGTTAAGCTAGAGCCATCTTCTTTGGCTGTACCATCTTCATTAAGGTTAAATAACTGACGCTTAATACCATCATACTTAAAACGTTCAGCCTCAAACTCTTCGAGTAAGGTATCGATAAAGATATTAGGATCATCGACCAGCATGGCATTACCGGTTCTGATCGCCTCTTCAAGCAGACTAGTTTGAGCTGGCGCTGTTGTCGCCGAGACTGTGGCAGGCTCTGATTGCTTACCTTTAGCATTCACTGCGATAATGTCGTAACGGTAGCTGGTTTCGGCAAGCACATCACTGTCGATATATTGCATCGTGCCAGCTGCGAGTGTTGCCACCTGTTGACCATCACGCTTGACGATATAACTCTCAGCACTGTGGCTGTCAGTCCAGTTTAAGGTCACGCTCTCGTGGCTAAACTCGCTAACATTAAGCCCAGTAACCGCATTAACTGGCAGTGAATCTGTAGTGGCAGAGACTGTGGCAGGCTCTGATTGCTTACCTTTAGCATCCACTGCGATAATGTCGTAACGGTAGCTGGTTTCGGCAATCACATCACTGTCGATATATTGCATCACGCCTGACCCGAGCGTTGCCACTTGTTGACCATCACGCTTGACGATATAACTCTCAGCGCTGTGGCTGTCAGTCCAGTTAAGTGTCACGCTCTCATGGCTAAACTCGCTAACATTGAGACCCGTAACCGCATTAACGGGTAATGATTCAGTAGTGGCAGAAATTTGCGTAGCGAGTCCTTCCTTACCTTCAGGACCAAATGCAATTATTTCGTATTGGTAAGTGGTGTCGGCCTCAGCCCTTGAATCTATGTACCAAGAGGTAGACACGCCCACAATCGCAATTTGCTTACCGTCCCGTTTAATAAAATGTCCGGCAGCATTTTTTGAGGGAGTCCAGCCAAACTTGATGCTGCTCGTTGTCGTTTCTATGATGTATGGGTCTGTAGCTGGACTGATACCCGAAGAGCCCGTTGTGATAGAACTGGCGGCTATTGTGTACTTACCATTCATTGTCCAAGCAATCACTTCATAATGATAAGTTGTGTTTTCTTCTACCCTTGGATCGTAAAACCAATCGGTTGAGGTACCAGCGGTTGCCTTTTTTACCCCATCTCGCATGACGATGTAGGCAAAGGCCTCATCAACTAGATCCCAACTGAATCTAATGCTTTCTTGTGTGACATCAACAATTTCTAATGCAGCATAAGCACTCAAATTTATAGGCTCAATACTTTCATCTTGAGCATATATAGAATGACTACAAGATAAAAGCAGCAGTGCTCCCGCGACTCCAATTTTTTTCATGTTATTCCTTTAATTTAAAATAATGTTACTCACCAAGATATATAAACTTTCTATATCTTCTTACCCAATCAAGTAAAAACAATATTTACTACGAATATGAATAATTATTAACTGCCATAAACTTGACAGGTATGGTCGTTTACAACTTTTTGACTCTCGCCAAAATTAAGGCACCAATAACAACAACTTACACATCATAAAATAAAATACTCGATAAGGATTTACTACATTAAAAAAATATCAGGGTCACGAACAAGTGAATTTTTTTACCTATAAATCTAATCTTTAAAAGAAATGTTTTTCCATGAGGGAATATGCAGACCAATAAACGACTAAGTGCATTTACAACTAAAATTTATTGCTAACTTAATATTATGTAAAATCACTAAAATTAATTTGGAGCATTTTTTTGACACCTACCAAATATACTGATTACTAATTATGTATACGGGTCAGCCTTATGAGTAACATCGAAGTGGGGGAAATTAGAAAAGATCACCACCTAAAGGGAGCTAGGCGAAAAGTGTCTAGACTATGGTGTTAGCGTAAGAGATAGGCAGATAAGTATCGACTTTAAGAGCCTTATTACTAAGGCTCGATATGCTACAATTTTTTAGCTTTGAAGCTCTGTTCCTCCAGTACTCATTAGTGGGTGTTACTTTAGTTTAAACTGTTCGACTAAGGTATTTAACTGGCGCTGTGCTGCAGTCAATTCGATTGTTTCATTGACCGTTTTTTCTCCATTCACAGATAGCTCGGCAACCATCTCACTCATCGAAGATATATTACGGGTGATCTCCGCAGACACTGCATTCTGCTCTTCGGCAGCTGTCGCGATCTGAGTATTCAACTCGGTGATCTGCTCAACTGAATCACTAATCACCCCAAGATCCTCGGCAACCAGATGTGTAGCTTGGCTTGTTTTTTGACAGGTATCTTTTGTCGCTTGCATGGCTAACATGGCCGCATCAGCTCCGCGACGCAACTTAGCCAATGTACACTCAATTTCGGCCGTACTTGTCTGAGTTCGGGCTGCTAAAGCTCTTACTTCATCGGCAACGACGGCAAAACCCCTTCCTTGCTCTCCTGCACGCGCAGCCTCGATGGCCGCGTTTAACGCCAAAAGATTAGTTTGATCGGCAATATCTCCGATAACTTTAAGTACATTGGTTATATCTAACGTATCTTTATCGATTGCGGCAATATCGGCAGCGGTCTTGTCGACCTCCAACGCTAACTGGGCGACAGTCTCTTCGGCCTGAGCGACAACCACTTTAGACTTAGTCGCTTGAGAGTGAGTATTTTGGGTAAACAGCGCCGTTTCCGAGGCATTGTTAGCGACATCATTTGCGGTCGCACTCATCTCCTCGATCGCTGTCACTACCTGCTCAGTTTCCTGGGTGTGAGCATTTAATATTTCAGCGTTTGAATCTGTCTGCGCCCTCAAGCGCTCGGCACTGTGAGAGATATTATTTGCTGACCCCTTTATCTCCAGCATCATCGCCTGCAAGCTGGCAATGAAACGGTTTATTCCTGCTGATATTTGCCCTAGATCATCGTTACTACCGACGGTTAACCTACGAGTGAGATCGCCATTCCCCGTAGATAGAGCACTAACCATCTCCTTGAGCTCAAGAATAGGCCGATATAAGATTCTTAATATTCCAAGAGAGGCCAAAACTGATATCAGCAGCATAACCAGTGAAAGCATAATTGCATTCTTCAGGGCTGTATCTACTCCTGCGTAAGCCACCGCTTTATCCACGCCAATGAACAGATACCAACGTTTGCCATTGACCAAGTCTATCGCCTTAGTAAAAGCCAATTTATCTACACCGTTAAATCTGTACTCTTGCTGCGTTTCAATATTCGCTAACATCCGCCTTTCGACATCACGCAAACCTATGTCAGAAAAGCTATCATCAAGCCTATAATCTCCTGAGCTGGATGCCATGATATTTCCGAAACCATCCGCTATTACTGCGAAAGCACCTGGAAAATTAATATCTGTAACGGTGGCATCTAACATTGAGAGCTCTATGCTACCAAAAATAGCACCGTCTCCCAGATTACTGACGATCGATACACCTTGCTCGCCTGTATATTTGTCGATATAAATATCAGTAATATCTAATCCGTTTGTACTCCGCCCTTGTTGATACCAGGGACGTACACGAGGGTCATAATCGGCGGGGCTCATCCCGTTTGTCCAACCATGATCACTGGTCGAGGAGTAGGCGATACCGGATTCAAACCCTAAACATATATTGGTCAAATGACTGCCGCTCTGAGCCAGCCTAGCAACAAGAGCAAAATCTTTATCAATCATGCCATTCTTGTAATTACTAACGATAGAATCGACCGCTAACACTTGATTATCAAACCAAGTGCTAAGTTTATTTGATTCATAATCGACTAAGGCTAAGCTTTTCTCATTAACACTCTGAATCGTGGTATCTCTGATATAGATATATGAAAGCCAATTAGAAACTAATAAGCTAATAGTCAGTAATATAACTGAAGATGATATTAATGCTTTTTTAAAATCCAACAATTCAGAATTTCCCTATCAGTAAAAATATAATCAAACATGCACAGAGCTAGTGTGCAAAATAATAAAAAGTGAATTAACCATGACATACAAATGATCTCAACATTGGTATGGGCTAGTCATCAATACAGCCAGAGTCAGACTGCATAACAGCAATACCAGAGCACTTAGGATAACAATGGTGCGTAATGATTTATCAAACTCCATGGCTACCTACTATTCTCGTAAATGTTCTTTCGCTAGTGATCTCGTATAGATAACTGTCATTTAAATAAATAGGGGGAGATACTGTCACTGAAATGAGTGCTAATACCACTGTCAGTCTGCTCGATTAACATCACTGCTAGCCCTAGTTCATTGGCTAACTGCATCGTTCGCTCCGCACTCAAGATCATCATGGCAGTTGCAAAACCATCGGCTACTGCGCATTGCTGGTGCAGTACTGTCGCCGATACAACTTTGTTGCCGACCGGCATTCCCGTTGACGGATCAATAATATGACTCAAGGTCTTGTCATCGCTCTCGATATAATTGACATAGCTACCCGACGTCGCCATCGACATATCTTTAAGGGTGAGCAGTTGCTGTACCTCCAGACTGAATTTCTGTGGACGAGTCACGGCAACTATCCAATCTCTGCCCCTGACACCAACTCCACGAGTTCGCAGCTCTCCGCCAATCTCGACCAAATAATTAACCACACCCGCATCATCAAGAACCTTGGCGACACGATCCACACCATAGCCTTTTGCCACTGCAGAGGGATTGATCTCTAGGCCTCTTATTACTTTCGTCACCATTCCCGAGTCTAAGGTAAAGCCATCCATACCTGTTTTTGAGCGGGCTAACTCTAATTGACCACGGTCCTTATGTTGCAGGTTTCTATGCTTAACACCAAAGCCCCAGAACTCAATGACTGGCCCTAAAGTCACATCTAGCGCACCATCAGTTTGCGCAGAGACACTCCTAGATATTTTGAGTACATCCCAAAGTCTCTCTGATACTGAGGTAGGAGAACCTACAACAGTTAAGTTGAACATTGATATCTCAGAATCCGCACGATAAACCGAGAGAGATTGATTAACCCTCTCTAGCTCCTGCTCCACTAACGCCTTTATCTCCTGCTTCGTCGCTGAGCTATCTTGTAGGCGCAACTGTATGGTGTAAGTTGTTCCCATTGTATTACCGGTTATCTGCTCGATATTGATATGCGCCCATGCCTGAGACATAAACAGAAAAGGGACTAACCAGCTTATCGTCAGGAGTTTCATATAAGGCCTAATATTCCAGTTCAAAAAGCTGTATCTTTGATGAGAAAATGCCGTTCACCTCAGTGAACGGCATTTTATTTTTAAGCAAATACTATCGATTATTGTGCTGCCGCTTCTTTACCTGCGATACGGCCAAACACAGTAATATCGGTAATGGCATTGCCACCTAAGCGGTTAGAACCATGAGTCATACCGGTAACTTCACCTGCAGCAAACAAGCCTGCTATAACTTTACCTTGGGTATCTAGCACACGAGTGTGAGTATCGGTGACCAAGCCACCCATAGTGTGATGAACTGATGGCTTAGCAACCAGCATATAGAAAGGAGGCTTCATAATAGTCTTGAGCCCACCACGATGGTTAAACTCTTTATCATCACCCGCTGTTGCAAACTGATTAACACGGCCAACCTGAGCCATCAGTGCCTTTTCATCGATACCAAACTTGCCCGCAAGCTCTTCGATTGAATCAGCCTTAAACATCATGCCCTTACGGTTTAGCTCACCAAACTCATCTTTATGAACACCGACAACACCGGCAATATCCTCAATCTCGCCGCCCCATAGAACATAAGCTTGCTGCTCAGTCTGGGCTAAGATTGCACGACTGATCACATCACGACGTTCCAGCTCTTCAACAAATCGGTTACCCTCTTTGTTGACAACGATTGCGCCAAAAAAACGTGAATCGGCGATCAAAGAGATCACCCCAGTATCGATATGACAGATAGGGTAAGTCTGAATAGACTCCATGTTATGCGTGCCAGCATTAAGCTTCTCAGCCATCACGATACCGTCACCCATAATTCCGCGAGCATTGGTGGTGCCATAACGGTTATCCAGCTCTGGTACATATTTAGTACGCATTTCAACGTTTGCACCAAAACCGCCAGTAGCCATGATCACGCCACGCTTGGCGTAATATGTGATCACCTGGCCATTCTTTTCTGCTTCAACACCGATGACGCGTCCGTTCTGATCTTTAATCAACGCAGTGGCTGTAGTACGAGTATGGATCGGGATCTGCAGCTCATCGGTTTTAGCCATAAACTTGCTGATCCATTCGGCGCCTGTATGGTTACGAGGGATCAAGGCACGCTTAACGCTGTGACCGCCAAATTGAAACAATTGATCTTGGTAAAAGTCGACCTTGATATAATCTCTAAGCCACAGCGCTGCAGGAAGAGCCTGCTCGGCCAAAATCTGTACCATCTCAGGGCTACCCAGATAGTCGCCACCTTTAAGGGTATCTTTAACAAACAGTTCGATACTGTCTTCGATGCCCATCTTCTTCTGAACCCAGTTACCCGGCACGTTCATCTGACCACCAGTGATCAAACTGTTACCACCAACCGTTGGCATCTTCTCGATAATCACCACACTAGCACCGGCATTTTTTGCCGTTATCGCCGCACTGAAACCCGCGCCACCTGAGCCGATGATCACCACATCGAAGTTCTGTTCACTATCAATCAGCAATTGTGGCTTATCATTACTCTTGGCCAAGCCTGCTATCAAGGTGACACCTGCGGCTGCCAAAGAGCTTTCAACAGCTTCTTTAAATGCACTACTTGTAACTGTAGCGCCACTGATCCCATCAACTTGGGTACTGTTATTGGCAATCATCGCATCTTTCATTTCGGTAAATACCGATGCGGCCAATACCTTATTTTCGTTCTGCTTAAGAATACTGATATCAAGCAACTGACCATTTTTAGTCTCGGTCTGAACCAGTATTTCTCCATGCTTACCGAATGCCGAACCTTCAGTCTTAGTTAACTGATCGCTCTCTTTTACTGAGCAGCCCATAACCAATGCCACAATGGCACTGGCGAGTATTGTTTTTTTAATCACTGTGTTATTCCTATTTGATCAATCTGATACTAGAAGCTAAAGCCAACCGCAACGCCATATTCGATGCCATCATTAGGCGTTGCGCCCCAGCTGTCGAAATGTGTCATATGTAATTTGGTATAGAAAGACTCGGTCATACTTGTCTTCAACGTCGTGATAATTTGATGACCATAACTGGCGTAACCTAAGGTACTCATATGCTCCTCATCACGATCAAATTGCCCTTCATAGTTAACAGATAGAGAGTGCTTGAGCCCCATCGCTGAGAAAGGGTAGCGGGCATTGATCACCGCGGCATAGCCACTGATCCCATCGAAATGTGCTCCGGTTGGCGCTAAGCTTGCGGCTGAGTAATTGACACCCACGCCCGCATTAAGAAAGAGACCGCCATACTTACGATTGGTGGTTACACCCAAATATAGGTTGTCCTCCATCACGGTTCGGTTAGAGACCAGAAAGTTTTGCATCCAATAATTATATTTAGAATCAGAGATCTGCTTATCGACAATAATTAAAGATTTAACAGTTAGCTTGCCATCCTTATCATTCTGGGCATCATTTATCTCTCCAGGGTTTTCTAATTTAATATACGCAAGCAGCGTTCCCCAATCCGCTTTATTGAAATGAGTTAATTTAACGAAAGGTTGATCGTAAGCGCCGCCATTATCATCCTTAGTGTCTGAGGTATAAGCTTTATATCCAACATCAACTGAGGTTGCAGAGATAGCAGGTGCGACCAGAAAAATAGAGAGTGCAGTTAAAATTTGCTTCTTCATATAACAATTCCTTAATCATATTATTTAGTAACAGATTAAAGGAGCGAGTAATATACTTTGTGAGCGGCCTCTCCATCTGTTCAGTATTTAGTAAACACTGTGGTTTAAGGAAGTAAAAACATCAAAAACAATTAAAAGTACTGAAAACAGCTAAAAATAGTTAATTTTCAATGTGAAAGTTACGTCAAACCAAAAACACACAAAAAATAAAAACGTGAAAGTTACGTCAAATAATATAACGACAGAACAAATATAAAAGAAAGTAAGAAAGTAGACATCTAGAAAGGTAGTTATAAATAGAAGTTAAAAAAGAAGCTGATATTTATATCAACTTCTTTTTTAATTAAAGATATAGAAAGAAGAACAGTAATCTAGTCTAAGAGTTAATTTTTAATGTTGCCCTAAACTGGTTATCCAATCTGGCTGAGTGATATGTCCAACCTAACTGCTGAGCTAAGCGCTCTACAAGCATTAACCCTAATCCAAAACCACTACTATTGTGTGGTGACATCGAATTCACAATTTCAATAGTATGACTTGATTGCACTATCCTTATGCCTTGGGCTCCATGTTCTAAGCTATTACGCACTAAATTGTTCAAAATAATGGTGAGTGGCTCTTTCTGCACCGTAATCTCTGTGTCATCACAAATTAGCTCTATCGGCAAGTAATTCCCTTTGGCGGCTTGTTGATCACTGACAACCTGACTGAGTAAATCTGCCAGCTTCACTGTACTGTGATGCATAGATGTACACTCAGAGCTCATTAACCACAATAAGGTTTCTGTAATAGACTTCATCTGACGCGTCGCCAGACTAGCATGCAAAACCGGCCCTTCAAGTTGACCATGTTGAAGGGTTAGAATATCGAAAGACGATTGACATATTGCTATAGGCGTACGCAGTTCATGGCTAGCAAAACGCAAAAAAGATAACTCTCTTTGCTGCGCTTCTTTCAGCTGTTTAATCGAGATATCCAGGGCGTCGACTATCGATTGCAACTCTGCATAGCATTGTTGAGGAAAATTAAGACTTTGCATTTTTTGCCAGTCATGCTGTTTAATCGCGCGACTGATCTGATGCACAGGAGAGATCACTCGACTTTGCATATATAAGGCAAGGCTAGCTACCACGCCAAAGGTCATAGTGATCAATAAGGCGATGGCCGCCATATTCTTAGGCGCAAATTCTAGATCATGAGTCGCATTGTAGTTTAGCCAGACATATAAATTCTCACCGGAACGCTGCTGATATACCATCAATGCATCGATGAACTGACCATTGTGGTGATGATATTCAACTTCATTTATCGCTGTCGGTTGAATGCCTTGAGTAATCGATTTAACTTGCTCAGGAGCGCTGTTCCAATCTGTATATATTTTAATATTGTCTGTTTGGTAGAGGTTGCCCGTATCCACCAAATACTGCTCTGCCGCCTGGGCCGCACTTTTCATGGTGATGCTATGCATACTAAACATGCCTGTACACATCATACATAGCGGAATAAATATGTTCATCAGTAAAGTGACCGCTAAGAACACCACGCCATAACATTGGTAGACACGCTTTAAGCTCATCTTATGTTTCATTAACACCAGCCTTTAAACATAAACCAACACCTCTTATGGTATGAAGATATTGATGCTTAAAGGGCTTATCAACGACTTTCCTCAAGAGGTGCATGTGACTTCTTAAGCTGTCGCTATCAGGTAAGCTATCTGGCCATAGTATGCGCTCAATCTCTTCGCGTTCAACGGTTTCAGGACTTCGCCTAGCGAGCAAAGATAATATCTGCCATCCTGTTCTAGATAACGCTAACTCCTGACCTAAACGATGCACACTATGACCCGCAAAATCAAACTCAAGCTCACCTACTTTTAGCAATTTAGGTGCAGGTCTACGCTCAGCAACCACTCTCAATCTAGCGACAAGTTCCGGCATCGCAAATGGTTTAATTAAATAGTCATCCGCACCGACTTCAAAGCCTGATAACTTATCTTGTAATCCACTGCGAGCAGTAAGCATGATCACTGGCGCAATCACGCGCTGATCTTTCCATCGCTTACAGGCTTCAAGCCCATCACCATCTGGTAAGTTCAGATCGAGAATGATGGCATCAAAGGGGCGACTATACACTTGGCTCTCCGCCTGTGCTAACGAGCCAGCATAATCACATTCGATATCGATGAGCTCGAGGTAATGAATAATATTTTTTGCCAGTAAATGGTTATCTTCAACGAGTAATACCAACATGCTTTATATAATCTCCAGCTGATGCGCAATATGAACCAAGTTCGCACGGTTACTTGCCGACAGCTTATTTCTCATAGACTCTAGATGATATTCCACTCCACGAATAGTTATGTGAAGCTCCTCCGATATCTCAGAGTTCTGTAATCCTTTTGCTACCATTTTTAGCGCTTTGATTGCTGTTTGATTAAAGAGGCTAACTTGGCGATAGGGGTTTAATTCCTGATGATAATGTTCAAATAACACTGTCTGGAGCTGCTTGAGTGAGGTATCAAGATCAACAAGATCGAAATTGAGCTCTCTCTCTTTAGACAACAAGGTAAAACGTCCGCACCAAGCCTCTGATGCATAGTGGCGTACAGGATAACTTAGCACCGTTTTTATGCCGTAAGAGCTAAACAGCTTATTCGCTTTGTTGACCTGCCCACGTTCAGATAACTGATAGTAATAGGGCTGTTCTAATTTCAAGGCTAAACCAAAATTGATATCTCTAGGTGCGACTTGGTCTATGTAATGGCGTTGTATTTTTTGGGCGGTATGTGACGAGCTAAATACCCCACCTGAGCTATATAACATGCGTCTCGTCAGGATGCTTTTCTTACTGTTGAGCAAGTAATCTTGATACGCCCGATTTGGGATACCCTGAAACCAAAATCCACCAAAACCGTGCGATGCTATAACTGACTTTATTGACTGCAATATTAAAGGAGAAATGACAAATTCTGCTAAACCATCGCTTTCTATATTTTGCATGCGTCAACGAGCCTTTCATCTGCCTTCTATCTTTGTCGCTCACCATACTCAAAAACGCTACATTGATAAACTTTGAAAAACAAAATATTCCAAGCAGTTAACAAAATGACAAATTATTTTAATCTAGTGGCACTTTTTGACGAAACTTTGACGAAGAGTCAGATACACTTGACTAGTGTAAGGCTCAACTTTAGTAATTAAGACTGCTAAATATATTATCAACAGTTATTAATATCGACACCCCCAAATAAGACTCATTGCACTGCCACTCTCTTCCTTGAGTATCTTAAATGACTAACACCACTGCGGAACACATTGTAAGCACCTGATATTCAAGCCAAATAATGACATTAACGCTAATTAATATTTCAACTCATAATTCCGCTTTACTTCAATAGAAAAAGTTCTAAAATCCGCCTCCAGATTCAATCGTTTAACCAAAAAATTAAACTGTTCACTAGGAGATAAAGGTGGATACTACCGCCGTTCATGATTCCAAAAATAGCACCTTAGTTCCTGTTCTGGGACTGTCATTTTTTGCTGTAGCCTCAGGCTTCTTAATGAGTCTGATCCCACTGTCCTTAACTTCGTTTGGGCTGGATAATTCTTTAGTTCCTTGGCTTGCAAGCATCTTCTATTTAGGCTTGCTCGTTGGCGCCACCAGCATCGAGAGAGTCGTAAGCAAAATTGGACACAGAGTCGCTTTTGTTGTCTTCCTCTGTCTCTTGATTGCCAGCATCATTACCATGCTATTGCTGCCCATCGAAGCTGTTTGGCTAGGGGCTCGTTTTATCGCGGGAATGGCGGTAGCAGGGGTATTTGTGGTTGTTGAATCTTGGCTCTTGATGGCTGATAGCGCTAAAGCTAGAGCGAAACGATTAGGTCTGTATATGACCTCACTCTATGGTGGTAGTGCACTGGGGCAATTGGCGATAGGACCATTAGGTACCGACGGCGTGACACCATACTTTTATGTCATTGGCTTACTGATGTTCGCCATACTGCCACCTCTGCTGATTAAAGCTGGTCAGCCAGAAAGTAGAGCGCAGGAGAAGATGAAGATAAGAGACATTAAAAAATTAAGTCGACCAGCCATTATAGGCTGCTTAATTTCGGGGTTACTACTAGGGCCGATTTATGGACTCATGCCCCTGTATATTTCGACTCAAGCCATGCAAGCCCAGTACACTGGGATGTTAATGGCTTCTATTGTACTGGGCGGCATGTTAGTACAGCCTCTGGTGAGTTACCTGTCCACAAGAGTGAGCAAGAGCTTACTCATGGCAATGTTTAGTCTGCTAGGCACATTTGCCGTTGTAGGCGTGTTGGGATCTCAATCACTGTTGGTACTGGGAATGAGTTACCTCATGTTGGGTGCAGCAAGCTTCGCACTGTACCCGATTGCAATCACGCTGGCTTGTGATGCACTGCCAATGGCTAAAATAGTGTCAGCCACTGAGATCATGCTATTTAGCTATAGTATTGGTTCGGTGCTCGGGCCGCTTTTGGCAACCAAGCTGACCCAGAGCAGTAATGGCATACTCTATTACCTTGGCGCTATCATGCTGACAACGTGTTTTTATATGCTTATTAAGAGCATAGAGAAACTAGAATCAGGGCATAAACCGGTAGCGGGTTTATAACCTCCTTTGACTAGGGGGGAAAAGTAAAAAGCGCTGAACTATCAGCGCTTTTTTTGTTGCTGCATATTCCTGAAACTCAGTATAGAGATGCTTTACTTGCTATTTGATCTTATTATCACGATGTCGTTTCGCATATAAACTGGCCAAAGGCTGCGCAGTTAATCCATGAGCAAAAATACTCATCAATACCGTCACTGTCACTACAGCATAAATGGTCTCAAATCCCTGTATCGATCCCATCTCGTGAGCCACAATCAACACATACAAGATAGAAGCTATGCCTCTAGGGCCAAACCAAGCGATGAATGCCATCGTTGCCAGGTCTAATTTTGCGCCTATCAGACTTATCATCACCGGTAGCATTCGTAGTACTGTCAGACTGAGAAAAGCAAATAGCACAACTTCGACACTGATATGAGCCAAAGTCATGGGCACGAAGGCGAGACCAAATAGGAAGAAGCTCACTAACACAAACAACTCCCCCTCAGTCTCGGCAAAATCTTCAATATGCTGCCGCGTCTTCTCGCAGGTATTACCGGCATAAAGCCCGGCAAAGAAGGCGGCGATAAAACCATTTCCGGCCAGAGATTCAGATAAATAAAATGACAATATAGCCAAGGCAATTGGAATAAGATTTTGATAGTTAGACTCCATCCAACTTTTATTAACCGCCAGAACAGTGAGCTTAGTGCCCACATAGCCAATCGCTCCACCCACCAAGGCACCAAACACTATCTGTTCGACCACATAAGCCATCCAGCCATTATCTTGAGTCTCGGTTAACCCACTAACTATCATGGCAACCACAGTCAATACGATGGGGAAGACGATGCCATCATTCAAGCCACTCTCAACATTGATACTGGAGCGGATCTTTTTCGGTACCTTAGGATCTGTCACCACCGCTTTACCGAGCGCTGCATCTGTAGGTGTCAGTAATAATGCCAATAAGATCAAATAGGTCATTGGCTCATCAGGAAAGATCAATGTCGCCACATAGGTGCCGGCAAGTATGGTGATGGGCAGGCCGATAAAGAGCAGTCTTGCAGGGATCTTCCACGACTGTTTTAGTAACTTGAGATCGAGCAAGGCAGCATCAGAAAATAGCACCAGTACCAAAGCTATCTCGACGATAATCGTCACAAACTCGGCATTGACCTCCACTTGAGTAATATTGAAACCAAAGGGAGATAACAAGAGGCCAAAACCAGTAAACACCATAGGGCCGGAGATATTCAGCCGAGACAGCGCCTTAGAGATATAGCCGTAGACCAGTATCACCAGTGCGATAATTAAAATAACGATATGTTCGTCCATGTTCATCCTTGAAAATGTAAACTAAGTCAAAGCGTGCCTATTGCAGCACTCGCTCAATAAACTAACAAATCTCAAATTAATTAGCATGTAATTAATCATTTATACCCATCGGCATCATCGTAATCCCTTCGATAAGACTCAAACCAATAGCAAGCTAACGGGAACGAAGGCGCGTAGCTTTCTCTGAACTATACTCAATATCAGGCTTTATTCTTTAGGAGAGAAGGATGTCGGATGAACAAAAGTGGGCATTATCTATGCATCAAATTGAGTGCTGTAACTGTAGCCATGGTTGCGGCTGTCAATTTGCAGGTTTCCCCGACAGCGATACTGGTGGCTGTCAGGCGATGATCGGTTTTTATGTAAAGTCGGGTCAACTCAATCAAATAGATCTCACCGGAATGAAAATCGTCATGGCAGCCTCTTGGCCTAAGGCTATCCATGAGGGCAACGGCACAGCCATACTCTTTATCGATTCAGCGGCCTCAACTGAACAAGTTGGCGCTATCGTCACCATCTTCTCTGGCTCGGCGGGTGGCATGCCATTCGAAGCTTTAGCTGGTACCTTTTCCACCTTTGTTGGGCCTCAAATTCATTCGATCTCTATGGATACCGATGACAACAGAGCAGGGTTTGCCATAGAGAATGTCATGACCGTCCAGCACACTCCACTCATCGATCCTATGACGGGTAATGACAAGCAGGTAAGGATCACTTTCCCCGATGGCGGTTTCTTCTGGAACGAAGGCATCATAGGCACTACCAATGCAATGAGTCTGACACATGACGCTCTCTCATTTGAGCATGTGGGACGCTTCGCAGCTAAGGCCGAAGTCGATTGGAGCAACCATGGCTAGACTCTGTTAAAGACAACAAAAATGGAAAGAAAACTCATCAGTTATAACAGAGCAGGTCTACTTATCAGTATTCTCACCTTAATAGGCCTGTGCTGGTTTTACATGATTGAACTTATGTCGATGAACATGCAGCCCATCACCGTATGGAGCAGCATAGATCTTGTCAGGTTATTTGTTATGTGGAGCATTATGATGGCAGGAATGATGTTGCCATCGGCCCTACCAACAATCATGTTAGTCCAGCGAATTAACGACAATCGAAAAAAACGTCAAGCCCCCTATAGCTCTACCTATTACTTTATTTCAGGTTATCTGCTGGCCTGGGTACTTTATAGCTTGGCTATCACAGGGGTGCAGTACTGGTTACATACTCTCTCAATCCTCACACCTATGATGAAAAGTGGCCAGTTCTGGTTTACTAGCCTGTTGTTATTTTTAGCTGGCATCTACCAATGGCTGCCGATAAAACAGAGCTGTTTGAGAAACTGCCGTTCTCCCCTTAGCCTTATCACCAAAGAATGGCGAGAAGGCAGATTTAACGCCATCAAACTGGGCTTCTGCCATGGTCAATACTGTTTGGGCTGTTGCTGGGTATTAATGGCCCTGCTGTTTGTGCTAGGCGTGATGGACCTATTCTGGATAGCCATGTTAACGCTCGCTGTGCTTATCGAAAAACTCGCACCTAAGGGCGCGCTTTTCGGCAAGTGTTTAGGTGTAGTACTTATCATCCTATCTATGTTGATACAGTTTTAACCATAATTAGCCAAGATAAGCGATTCACTTTCCTTTCCTTTCTCATTTAACGCGTTAAAACCTCTACTACTAATTGAATAGAATTTTGTTGACCCAGGTCTCATTTAGCCAATAATTTTGATCCATATCAACGCAAGCTAAAGTTCCTCAATAACCGCTTTAAAATTGATAGACACACTAACAGTGCGTGTATAGCCTACAAATTCAGCAACAAATTATTAACAGTTAATTAAAGAGTGCATTAAGCCGTTTTTTCCAGAAAAACTACTTAATCATTTTTGTAGACACGATGTTGTTAATAATCAACAAAACCATTGAGTTAATACACAAAGGAACGTTAAACGGAGTGTTTCATGACAAGAGTTAGAAAACTACCTTCTTTGTTTGTCACCATATTGTTCTATTTAGCATCTAGTACATATGCCAGTGCAGACGAAAAAGCGCTCATCACTCAAGGTGAGATGCTATACAACCAAAACTGTGTCTTTTGCCATCAAGCTGATGCCATAGGAAAAACAGGCTTTGCCCCCTCGCTCTCCAACCCTGAATTGTTGGCCATTGCATCGGATAAATATTTAGCCTCCACCATCAGAGATGGCCGTATTGGTACCGCGATGGGTCCTTATGCTCACCTTGGCAAAGAGAAAATTGTCGCGATAGTGGCTTACCTCAGAAGCCATGAAACCTTGCCCCATCGCTCAGCCGAAGTCGATAAGCAGCGTTCAGCACAGGGCGATGCGCGTAAAGGGGAGCTTTGGTATCACGATATCTGCTCTACCTGTCACGGCCCTCAAGGAGACGGTTATTTAGCGGGATCATCGGGCACCGCCATTGGTAAAGCAGGCTTCCTCAGTAAGGCGAGCGATGGCTTTATCCGTGAAACCATCAAGTATGGTCGCTCCAATACCCGCATGTTGCCCTTCTACGGCTCTGCTGGACTGGCCAATCTCGATGAGCAAGAAATTGAAGACATTATCACCTATCTGCGCACCCTAAATAAGTAAGGAATTTGAGATGAAACGAAGTAAGGAAAACAATGTATCACGCCGAAATTTCCTGAAGGGTAGTGGGTTTATTGCAACAACTGCAGCAGGTGGCGGATTATTTGTCGCCAGTAACCCAGAACTTGAAGCCGCACCCGCAACTGCAGCACCTAAGAAAAGAACCACAGCATTAGCCCAATGCCCCTATTGCGGTGTCGGTTGCGGTACGATTATTCAGGCCGAAGATGGCAAGATTGTCTCAATGCGTCCCGATAAAGATCACCCGACTAACTACGGTCTACAGTGTATCAAGGGTTTAACAGCTGCAGAGCCTATGTATGTTGACCGTATGGAGGGCGACCCTTATGTCCGTAAGGATGTCTGGGCAGAGTGGCAAAAACCGAACCACGGTAATATCGAATATATCAGTAGCACCAAAGGCTCATTCGACGAAGAGCACTTTGTCCGCGTGCCTTATCATGACGCCTCAGACATGGTGGCGCGTAAAGTCGCTCACTTTGCCAAGAAGTATACCGGTAACTCCATCTCACTCTATGGTTCTGGCCAGCTCACCATGGAGGGGCAGTACCTAGAGAACCTCTTTATGAAGGGCGTTTTGGGCTCAAATACCATAGAAGCCAACGCACGCATGTGTATGACCTCAGCAGTAACGGGCTACTTTGCCACCTTAGGCTCTGATACACCGCCGCTGGCATATGATGATATCGAGATGTCCGATATGGTGATGCATTTTGGTCATAATGCTCGTGAGTCACACCCTATTATCTTCTGGCGTATCGCTGACTATAAGAAGAAAAATGATATCCCCACAGTCGTAGTCGACCCACGCGAAACTGGTACCAGCAAGGGCTATGAGGATATCAACAGCAAGAATCATGTTCATGTGCCAATTTTGAATGGTGATATCAGCTTCCTAAACTCGATTGCCCATGTACTGCTTAAAGAGCATGAAGATGTGATCGATTGGGATTTTCTCAAGGCGCATGTTAGTGGCTGGGAGGAATATGTCGAAGGGGTGCAGAATGACTACAGCCCAGAGCAAGTTCAAGACAGAATGGGCGGCGTTAATCACGATGTAAGCCCAGAGAAGATCCGCCAAGTGGCGCAGATGTTTGCCGACGCGACTCGCAAGCGCTTAGCGCGTGGTAAGGGTAAGCAAGACGGTAAAGGCACAGGTGGCGTGATCATCATGTGGGGCATTGGCTATAACCAACATATCCACGGTCAGCACAATGTTATCTCAATCATCAACCTACTCACCTTAACCGGCAACCTCGCTAAACCTGGTTGTGGCCCCTTCTCAATGACGGGTCAGCCCAATGCTATGGGTGAGCGTTTCACTGGTGGCCTAACCGGTCGCCTGCCATTTAACGAAGGGCTAAGCAATCTTAAGCACCGTAAACATATGGCCAAGATGTGGCGCATCCCAGAGAAGAATCTCGATACAGCCGCCAACTCGCCTAACCCTGGTTTTGCCGTGGGTATGATGGAGCGTGCACTTAAGGATGACCTTAAGGCGATGTTCCTGGTTTATGCCACCCATATCGATCTCCCAGATCAATACAACTTGGTCCGTCCAGCACTGTTGAAAACTTTCAACGTGGTGCAGGAGATCTATCGCCATGCGCCGAATAATCTCTACGCCGATGTGATATTCCCAGCCTGTACTTGGGGTGAAGTTAACGGGGTCTACATCAGCTCGGAGCGTCGAATCAATATCACCGAAAAGGCGGCACAAGGTCCTAAGGGCTGTCGTCCAGATATGGATATGGTTATCGATAAGGGTAAGGAGATCGCTGATCTGCTGGGTATGGATGGCGACGCTATCTTCCCCTACAAGCGGGGTGAAGATGGTGAGTATGACGCCGAAGAGGTATTTAGAGATGTCTGCCGTGCATCGGTTGGCACCGATGCCGATCTTACCGGGATCTTAGAGCGTGAAAAACTCGATGGCATCAGCCCCTATGAGCAGCTTAAAACTCTGCGCGGAATTCAATGGCCAGCGCCTAACTATGACTCAGCTAAAAATGGCGGCACTAAGCGCCGTTACATGATGCAGGAGGGTCAGTGGGAGAATCGTCCATACGGCTACTTCCGTACCAAAGATGGCAAGGTCAACATGAAGCTGTGTAAGCAGGACTATAGTCAGCGTAAAGAGATCACCAAGCAGTTGATGGAGTTTGGTGCTGTTGGAGGTAAGAAAGATCACTACGTAATTGATAATATGGATTTAATTATCAAAGCGCGTGATATGGCGCTAACGCCTGACTTACCTGATGAAGAGTTTAGAGGTATTCCATGGAAAGATGTACCGAAAGATAAATTTCCTTATTGGATGGGTCTAGGTGTTGTTTATGAGCACTTCCATACGGCTAAGTCTAATCGTAGCCCCACCACACGACGTCTAGTGCCTGAGATGTATGTGGAGATGCATAGCGAAGATGCCAAAGATCTCGGCATTAAAGATGGCGAGTGGGTTCGTGTTGTCACACGCCGAGGTTCACTCGAGGCTCGTGCTCAGGTTGGCGGCACGGACAGTATCGTTAAACCTGCACGTAACAGTGTGCCTAGAGGCTATATGTTTGGCCCATGGAACCTCTCTGTTGCTGACAGTGCAGATCCGAAGAAAAACAAGTGGCTAGCGAATGGTATAACCAACCGCTGTTTTGATCCTGTTTCTGGTCAAGTTGATTTTAAGAAACAAGCAGCAAGGATAGAGAAGATCTAGCCAGTAGACCCAAGAGTTAGCACTTGAGCGAAAGCTTAAGTGCTAACCCTCTCTTTTAACCACTTTTAGGTAAAATGGTAGTAACTTGAATAGACGTCATTTTATTAAACAACTAAGCGTACTTACCGCAGTTGGACTCAGCCTTAAAACCTCTATGGCTAACGCAGCTTTCAAGGTTAAGCAGTTCACTCAAAGATACGTTCGCCCACCAGGGTCGCTGTCTGAAGATGATTTTATCAGCCAGTGTATACGCTGTAATCAGTGCGCCGAGATCTGCCCCAATAACTGTATTAAATTCTTCGGCAGTGAAAATGGCATTGCATCCCATGGCACCCCCTATATCAGCCCCAGAGAGAAAGCCTGCATCTTGTGCATGAAGTGTGGTGATGTCTGCCCAAGCGGAGCTATCAAGCCTGTTAAACGCGAACTCACCCCAATAATCGAACAGGTCAACATGGGTATAGCCCGTGTCGATAAACAGCTTTGTCTCTCTTGGCAGGGTAAATCTTGCGGCGTCTGTTACCGCGCCTGTCCTCTGCAAGATAAGGCGATCATCGTGGGCTTTATGGAGCAACCTGAGATCCTCGATGCCTGCGTAGGTTGCGGACTCTGTGAGAGTAGCTGCATTCAGATCCCACAAGCAGTGAAGATCATCCCCAGCCACACCATAGATCAACTTAGGAGCTCATGATGGATAAGGAGTTTACCCAAGCGAGTCTAACCAAAGACAAACCGATATCAGACAGCAAACCATTTCCACTGTGGAAACACCTCAATAAGTTGCGCTGGTTTTCACTCTCTGTAGTATTTTTAATGCTGATCTTGATCCCGCTGCTCAGTATCTATCAGCACTACGCTGCTGCACAGGGATATAACCACCTGTCGCCATCACAAACCTTGCTTTATGACACCATGGAGTTTATCTCATCCCCGTTTGTCGATGAGCCTGAACATGATCTCGATGCCATTAAAGGGACGACTTGGTCGGGGCAGCTATTTGGCGTCAAGCTCACCGATCCCTTAGCCGTGGTCGGGCAGATTGCTGCAAGCCTCAAGATCTATTGGCCCTTGTTACTCACCGCACTTATCCCACTATTAGCCACCCTGATATTTGGACGCTTTTTCTGTGGCTGGATCTGTCCAGCGACCTTTATCTATGAACTCAACTCCAACTTATCAATCTACCTCAGCCGTTTTGGTATCAATAACAACAGACGTTTTCACAAGAGCATTAAATACCTAGTACTGGCTCTGGGCATAGGAATATCGGCATACACAGGCACTCTCGCCTTCGCCAGCATCTATCCACCAGCCGTACTGGGTCGAGAACTATATTTCTCTATCGCTTTATCAGGCTTCGGCGCCGGCACCCTGTTTTTCATCCTTACGCTACTGTTTGACACCTTTGTCAGTCGCCGTGGGATCTGTCGTTACCTTTGCCCAGGAGGCGCACTCTACTCACTACTTGGACGTTACAGAATAGTCAGAGTGAAGCGCTTAGTTGAGCCCTGTAATGACTGTAACAAGTGCAATGCGGTGTGTGAGTTTGGCTTAGATCCTATGCGGGACAATTTTGGCGCCGAGTGCAACAATTGCACCGCCTGTATCTCAGTTTGCCCTAAGAGCGCGATGAGCCTGACCCTGTCAATGTCAGACACTCCCAACCAAGGGCCGGGTCATCAAAGCAGGCTGTATCGCCAGCAGAATATGGACCATAACCTAGCGATTCCAATAAAAAATATCAGTGAGTAAGGGTCAACTTAGTGATTGTCATCCTAGCGAATGATTAAAATTAGTGAGTAGTAATAGATGATAAAAATAACAAGCAAAAAAACAGTAATATTATCGGGACTGCTACTGTGTGCTCTGGCACTTTTTAGCTCATTAACCCAAGCGCACCATGTATTAGGTCGTCCCTCATATAGTCTCAATGAGGACTCTAACACACCGCCCAGCATGGCGATTGAAACTCAGATAGGCGAGTATTTTGTCACCTATATGGTATTTCCCGCTTTCCCTAAACCCAACGAGCCAGGTCGAGTCAATATATACGCCACACGGATAGATAATGGTGAGATGCTCAATCAAACCATCACCTTCACCGTGCGTGACGATACCTTTTGGGGTGAGAGCATAGGCATCGGCGACGGCGCAAAACCAGAGGTGATAGGCCAACAGAATATTGATGATGGTGTATATCGCCAAGGTTTTCTGTTTAAGAGTCGCGGCAGTTACATCATTCGTGCTTACTTTGAAGATAATGGTGAGCCCTATGAAATAGATTTCCCCCTGCAAGTGGGGGCTGCAAGCCCTGTCGGCCCTATTGGTGCAGCAGTGGGCTTTATCTTCTTTCTACTACTGATGATCAATATTGTGCAACGTAAGCGGATAGCTCGCACAAAAATTCAACAGGGGAACACAGCATGGTAATGACCCACCCAGGACTCCCTCTCTATTGGGCTTATGCTATCGGCATTATGATGCTGTTATTGGCTCTGTTAACCATGGCTGTCAAAGCACCAATAACTAGCGCTAGCCGCAGCATTTCCTTAGCTAAATTACCGCTTATTGGTGGCCTGTTTCGCTTCCTGACTAAGTATACCTGGCC
Organism: Shewanella eurypsychrophilus; assembly: GCF_007004545.3. Taxonomy (NCBI): domain Bacteria; kingdom Pseudomonadati; phylum Pseudomonadota; class Gammaproteobacteria; order Alteromonadales; family Shewanellaceae; genus Shewanella; species Shewanella eurypsychrophilus. The sequence goes on from NZ_CP045503.2 coordinate 5,152,724, forward strand.
TCTTTTACTGTTAAAGATTGCCTTTGCTGCACTCTTTATCACCGTCATCACCGCAGGTTTATGGGGCACACCGATTGTTGAGCGCAATTTAGCCACCACACTGACTTGGAACTTATGGTGGACGGGAATTATTATCGCGATCGTGTTTAGCGGCTCGGCCTGGTGTGCACTCTGTCCCTGGGACAATATTGCCAGCTGGCTAGTCAATCACAGTATCTGGCGCCGCTCAAACTCACACAGTCGATTGCAGCTAAAAGTCCCAACAATGTTACGCAGCGTCTGGCCTGCAAGCCTGTTATTTATCGGCTTTACCTGGCTAGAGCTTGGTGTTGGCATTGTTGCCAGCCCCTACGCCACCGCCATGCTGGCACTCTTGATGCTTATCTTAGCCACCACCACGCTAGCACTGTTTGAAGACAAAGCTTTCTGCCGCTACATGTGCCCGGTAGGAAGAACCGTTGGCGCCTATTCGCAACTCGCCCCAATCGCCCTTAGACCGATTGATAGTGAGATCTGCCGTAACTGTAAAACCTTAGAGTGTTTCCATGGCAGTGACAAAATTGCCCCCTGCCCGACTAAGCTAATCATAGGGCGATTGCAGGAGAACACCTACTGCACCTCATGTGGTAACTGCACCCAAAGCTGTCCCTCAAGCAATGTCAGCTGGCAATTAAGATCACCAAGTAGCGAAGCGATAAAAGAGGCTAAACCTCACATGGATGAGGCATTTTTCCTGCTAATTTTACTCTCTCTTACTCTGTTTCATGGCTTAACTATGCTTGACTACTGGGAGGTGTACTTAAGCGAAATGGCGCAACTGATTAATGACAGTGGTCAACTGATTATCAGCTTCTCTATAGGCTTAGCCGTCACCGTAATTCTGCCTATTTGGATCTATTGCCTCTGTATCGGTTTAACCCAGGGCTTACTGAAGAGAAACCTCGAAAATGGGATGACCAAGCTAAGCTTTAACAAGCTATTTTCTGGTTTTGCCTTTGTCTCTCTTCCACTGGCATTTAGCTATCATATTGCCCATAACCTCACCCACTTTGTCCGTGAAAGCAGTGACTGGTTATCTCTAGTGGCAAACCCGTTAGGAATAGGGGCAGAGCCATTGAGCATGATGGATAAGCATATGCGTCATATGGAGATGATGGTCTCTGAAAATACCCTGTTTATCATGCAGGGAATCATTATAGCTATAGGTTTTGTTATCGCAGCTCAGGTGATCCGTCATCGTGGTCACCGCTTATTTGCAGCGCAAGGCATTACATTACTCCCCATGATCCTATTTGCCGCACTCGTTACTGGGTTTAACCTGTGGATGTTAGTGCAACCTATGACGATGAGAATGTAGCCGATGAGTGATCAGAGTAAGGCGCAGCTAATGGATCGCCGCAGCTTTTTCAAATCTAGCTTTAGCAAGATAGCCGATATAGGCTCCGAGCACGCCCTGAAAAAAGTCGAGCACAATGCAAAAGGCTGGATACGTCCACCTTTTGCCATCAATGAACTCGATTTTCTGCTCAACTGTAGCCGTTGTGGAGAGTGTATTAAGGCTTGCCCACAGCAAGTGATTTTTGAGCTGCCACTTCATCGTGGCACTGTAGCAGTAGCAACCCCAGCGATGGACATTCCCAACAAAGCCTGCGAGCTCTGCACTGACTGGCCCTGTGTTACTGCCTGTAAAGACAAGGCACTAGCGTTCCCCGCAGTGCAGCCAAAACAGGTACAACAACAAGAAAACGTGAGTTTACCGGCAGATAACGCGTCTGAGAACGAAGGAACTATTGAGGGTTATCCCGCAGCAGGTCAATGCCCACCGATGGCATCAGCTAAGGTTAACAGCAGCCTATGTATGCCCTATTCGGGGCCAGAGTGTGGTGCATGTAGAGGCAGTTGCCCCATCGAAGAGACCTTAACTTGGCACAATGAACAGCCCAGTATCAATCAGGAAACCTGTGTGGGTTGCGGCCAATGTGTACAAGCCTGTATCACAACGCCAAAGGCAATTGAGGTGGGTCATTTCAGTTCCGTCGGTCCCCAATCTACTGATACTGGCCAGATAAAATGAGCATGATAAGTCGGACGATTAACATGTTTCTCCTATCCATTCTGATCATGGCTTTACTGATCATTGTCATCCTAAGTTTCATGCTGGGCTTTAGTCATCCACTGCCCTGGATTGTCATTAGCGTCTTGGCCACTATCGGCATTATTCATGACAAGTTACTCAAGAGAAAACAGCTAATTTGGCAAGACAGTATGGCGACTGGCATAGCGCTTATTGATCATGACCATAAGCGACTCGTCATGCTGATCAATATGTTTCAAGAGGCTACGGAATTTAATATTTCAGCTCGCAAGGTACAGTTAGCATTGGATGAAGTCATTCAATACACAAAATATCACTTCAACCGTGAAGAGCAGCTGATGGCGCTCAATCAGTACCCAGGATTAAAGGATCACCAGCTTCAACATCAACAGATGATCCAAGAGATGGAGTTATATATGCAGGAGTACCGCAGCGATCCCGATGTCGCGATCGAGCATATCCTCCAATTCCTACAATCCTGGTTAATGGATCATATTAAAGGCAACGATCGACAATATATCCCCTACCTAACCATCACCAGCCTTGATAACGATGCTGAGCTCCATAAACCAAGGATTGATGATGCTAAGCCTCTATAGGAAAGTACTCAGCAGAAAGATAATCTTTGGCAGCACTGTTGGGGTGGCTGTCTTCTTCATGTTTATTGGCGTGCTCTATTGGGGAGCCTTCAATACCGTACTGGAGGAGACTAACCAGATGAGCTTCTGCATCAGCTGCCACGAAATGAAAGATAACATCTATCCGGAATACCTGCAGACGGTTCACTATAAAAATCGTACCGGAGTACGCGCTACCTGCCCTGATTGCCATGTCCCTAAAGAGTGGGAGCACATGATGGTCAGAAAAATAAATGCATCCAGAGAGCTCTTTCATAAACTGATAGGCTCCATCGACACCACAGAGAAGTTTGCCGCTAAACGTAAAGTGCTAGCAGAAAGTGTATGGGCGAGTATGAAACAGACAAACTCGAGGGAATGCCGTAACTGCCATAACTTTGATGCTATGGATATTTCAGCTCAACAGAGTCGTAGCGGCCTGGTTCATCAGCATGCACAACAACGAAATAAGACCTGTATCGATTGTCACAAGGGCATAGCTCATCAACTTCCAGAGGGTGTCACTCCCTACAAAGGTGGCAGCGATGAGGATCATAACTATTATGAATCTCAGCAATTACAATGCTATCAATGCCACAAGGATATGCCAAAAATAGAGGAGGAATACTGGGGGTTTTAAGGGTTAGACTTCATCTAACAGCTCAAGGTCGTGGGGTTCAATTTTATACTTTAGCTTCTATCATAGTGAGTCTTGGGTGATGTACCGTTATTGTTATATGTAGGCTCTGCCAAATCATCTGACCCGCAAGATCTTAACCGTTCCAGACGCTTTAAAGACATTTCCCATATCCCTATGGGTCAGATATAGGAAATGCTGATGAAATGTAGGGAACATTTTTGGCCATGCTTTGGAAGCTAGCAGCTGCATCTACACCTGGTTATTTACTTCTTCGATTTGGGTTTTATGGGTAACTATCTTCCTGAATTTATAACTCACTATTTTCTATTTCTCGTGCTCGTTTTTCAGCGGCCCTCTGATAGGGGGCTTATTGTTCAATAACTTTGCTGAAGCAAGGCATAAATGATAGATTTGTAAAATGCTCCGCTGCAAATGGATGTGCAAAGTATGAATCAAGTTAAGAGTAGTTTCCAAATAGTAGCTGCCACGGTATCAACGCTTTACTTTAGTTTATTTGCGTATGGCGCTTTTCTTTTTATTCAGCAATTCGAAAGCATCTTTGATTCTTTTGAAGCTGAGTTACCAATACAGACTTCAATATTACTTGGCTCTTATCGTTACTGGGGAGTTTTGGGGTTAATTTCAGCTTTTGTTCTTTATAAAGTTAATAAAGGTAAAAGTAGTAGGTCTATGAAGTTACTAATTTGGCTTTTTGTCTTGTCATTACTATTAGTACCTTTTGCTATTTGGGGGGTGTATAGCCCTGTACAGGAAGGCAGTGGTCAACCTGCAACATAACAAAACATTTTTGGCCATGTTTTGAAAGCTTACAGCCGCATCTACACTTGATGATTGACAAGATAAGGTCCCTCTTCTATTTAAGCTATATTGCTAACTTGATTAACTCAGTTTGATTAACTCGGCTTAATAACTTCGAAGCTAAAGATGCTGATCTCCAAAGGCTAGAGCTCTTGTCTTTCTTCGTGCCCTTCGTGTCCTCCGTGGTGAATAGCTTTAGGTTTAATGCTTTACCAAGAAACAAGCACTTTTACCACGGAGCGCTTCGCTTACACGGAGAACGCGAAGGGAGAACCTCAAGATTAAATTAAACCGCCGAGCCATTAATTCAATTAGCTACGACCTCTTTATACACAAAGGCTTGAGCTCTTGTCTTTCTTCGTGCCCTTCGTGTACTCCGTGGTGAATAGCTTTAGATTTGATGCTTTACCAAGAAACAAGCATTCTTACCACGGAGAACGCGGAGGTAAAGCTCAAGATTAAATTAAACCGCCTAACTCAATTAGCTACGACCCTTTTCTCTAGTCGTTCCAACACAAACAAAAAAGCCCCGATAACGTGAGGTATCGGGGCTTTCAACTATATGTTCTTGAGTATCTTGAGAGAAACTGAGGTGCGATCCTTTAACCTTCTTAAGGCGCGAGTGAAGGTGACACACTGCCAAATTTTATAATCTGTCGCTGCAGCTTAATAGGTAATTGCCAGTAACGCTTGTTTGAGTGTGTGCCAAGTCCTGTTACTCGCAAATCATCGTCTATTTGCCATTTTTTCGCGACTTCATTCGCATTAGCTCTTGTATGACCATCATCCACGGCTTTACCATCGAGTAATACTAGATAAGCGACTTCCCGCCAGTAGTCTGCCACTCTGGAACCATCATTGCTGACGACTTCAATTTCCTTACCAAATGACACTGATAATATATCGGTGGTATTAGCCATTTCAACGCTTATGATTTGCTTGAGTCGCATGGTTAACCTCAAAATTAGAAGGCCATAATTTTACCCCTGTAGTATTCCAGCGTCAATAACACTCTTGGTAGAGGAAGTGAGGATGGTGCATTGGTTGTTAATCGCGGCTTTGACTTGTGTTCTTCTGGGGCGGAGCATAATCACCTTAAACCAAGAAACAAGCACTCTTACCACGGAGCGCTTCGCTTACACGGAGAACTCGGAGGTAAAGCTCAAAATGAAATTAAACTGCATAGCCTTAACTCAATTAGCTACGACCCCTCTATCTAATTCTATTCGCGAGAGATAGACATTAGCTAATTGTTACAGACTATTTACACCTAAGACGCAGTGAGGCGATCCTCATCAGCCTAGGTGCAGCTTAAGTTAGCCGACCTTTTGATCTAGGTAGAGCCAATCAAACGCTGAGTTAGGAATGCGAGATGAGGTTGAAAGTTCATCCTTTGTAACACTCAAATACCTGCTAATGATTCAGATATACCTTAAGTTGATATTGATTCAACTTTCTCAAGGCACATAGATATGAAGCCGACCATTCACAGTCTCTACCTAAGATTTTGCTTAGTCATCCTAGGTACTAGCACCTGCTTTACAGGTGGTGCTTTTGCGGCCAAGATTGATATCAAGCAGCGTGGATTATCTAAGCAGCAAGCCGAAACAGTAAACCTATGGGTCACTCAAAGTGTCGAAGCGGTAGAACTGATACTCTCACCTATCCCAATGGATACTTTGAGGGTTGAAGTGACTAAACAAAGGTATGCCAGGGAACCTGTACCCTATGGGCAAGTGGATCGAGGCTCACCGACTAAGGTGAAACTCCGAGTTGACGCTAACGCCTCCCTCGAGGACTTTGTTGATGACTGGACCCTGTATCATGAGTTATCGCACCTTTATCTTCCCTACTTAGATACTCCTTCATTTTGGTTAAACGAAGGCTTTGCCACCTATATGCAATACCTAACCATGTTCGGTAATAAGGTCATAGATCAAAGCCAATATGAAGCTCGTATGCAAGACGGCTTCGACCGAGGTAAGGCGAGAACCCGCTCACACCCAGGAAGGCTCAGTGATGTGGCCGATGATATGTGGAACAGAGGCGCTTTTACCCGAGTGTACTGGTCTGGCGCCGCCTACTTTGCCGAGGTCGACCGTGCCTTAATCACCCAAGATACAGACCTCACCCAAGTCATAGGGCAATATAGTCAATGCTGTCTACGACAAAGTAGCTCTGGATGGCAGCTCGTCAAGCAGTTAGACCGTGTCAGCCATAGTCAGATATTCACCAATACCTATAGCAGATACTATCAACGTCGGGATTTCCCCTCGATTTCTCGAGGAACGCTGCACAAAATTAGTCAGCACTACGATAATAAATATGACAAACAATACGATAAGAAAATAACCAAGATTTCAGCAATAGAGTTAACGTATGATAAGTACATGAAAAATAACCAAACCGAATAAATTATGGGACTGACAGCACTAGTAATAGGCGCAACCGGAGTTGTAGGTCGTGAACTTGTCGATCAGTTAAGTCAGCTAGCTGATATAGATAAGGTGACAGCGGTAACTCGCCGCCCCATAGAATACGGCTCGGATAAAATCATTAATTGTGTGGTGGAATTCGACCGACTAGAGCAATATTCATCAGCCTTCAAAGTCGACATTACCTTCTCTTGTTTAGGCACCACATTAAAGCAGGCTGGTTCAATCGAACGACAAAGACAGGTCGATGTCGACTATCAATATCGAGCCGCTAAATTAGCTCGAACCAATGGGGTTAACCACTACCTTTTGGTCTCCTCCAGTGGCGCTAATCCAACCAGCAAAAGTAACTACCTAAAAATGAAAGGCGAATTAGAAGCTAAGGTGGCTGAACTAGGCTTTACGCGAGCCAGCATAATCCAACCCTCACTGCTATTGGGTGAACGACAAGACTTTAGACTGGGTGAGAGACTGGGTAGCAAATTGCTTCCCTTAATATGCCGACTTCCTGTACTGAGCAAATACCGTCCAATAACGGGTAAACAGGTCGCAGCGAAGATGTGCCTAATCGCTCTTCAACAAGTAGCGAGTGCAGATAATGATGACGATCCTAAGCTGAGATATTATCGACTCGATGAATTATTTAGCTGATCACAGAGGTTAAATCAGATTTAGTCATATTCTGAAGGGCCAAGGCTAGCCTTAAGATAGCCCTTCAAACCTCCCGCCATAAAGAAGTAATCCTTCACCCCCTCCTTCTCAAGTAAATACTGTAGCCAGCGGGTTTGTTTTCCGACGGCATCATAGATCAGCAGGGTCATGCCCTCTTTTTTCGCTTTGTTAATTAAGCCGAGGATCTTGTCAGAAGAAGCGACCCGAGTGACTTTCGTTAATATGATCACATCCCGTTGAAAGTGTTCCCTGATATCTATCACCATGGCATTTTTGCCTATTGCCCCTACAAAATCAGCAGGAGAAAGGATATGGGCTTGGTGCTGCTTCTCATCAATTAACTTATCCAGAGGAACCGGGCTCTCACCTAATAATACTGCCGCATCCGGGTATGCCTTTGTCCAACCAAAGATCCCTAAGTCAAACGTCGACACATCCTTGATGCCAAACTTAACCGCCTTATCACAGGCCTTATAGGATTTTGCACAGGTAATGCCATTACAATAAAACACTATGGGGCTTAAATCCCTTTCTCTAATTCTCATTAAACGAGTGATAAAGCCTGCGTTGGATATTGAGATGTTCACCGCATTCTGAATATGTAAGGTATCGAATTCGAATTTTGATCTTACATCGATAAGCACAGTGGAATCTAACTGCCGATATAATTTGTCATGTGAAATAGTCGGCACACTAGGATACTTTTCACGTAAAGGAAATTCCGCCTTCGAGGCAGCAAACGCCATTTGCCCAAGGTTTCCCATAAGCCCTAGGCATAAAAATACAGATATGCTCAAACGCATAAATGTTCTGGATATATGAGTCATGATACCGCCACCATTACTGCTAAACACAATGAATTTTGCTTCCAATAAAGTTTAGTCAGCACTCTCATCTGGTGCAAACAAGGACAGTGTCAGATTAGAGTAAAAACAAGCCAGAATGAGCAATAGAAATAAGTGGCCAGCTCACCGCTAGCTTTTGACCTATATAACTTTACTAAGGTTAAATATCATTAAGTTCACCTAATATTATTAAATACATGAATTCAAAGTGGAAATTAGGCGCTACTTTTAAAAATACTCAACATCTTTTCGATAGCACTGATGGATATAGGTTTAAGCAAGTAAGCATTACATTTACCTTTTACCTGCAAAATGTCTTTCTTAGCTCGACTCGAAGTCACCATCACCACTTTCACCTCTTTATCTTTATCTTTAGCTATCAATTTAGCTTTTTCTATCTTCCTTATCTCCTCCAGAGCGTATTTACCATCAAAGAAAGGCATGGAGATATCTAAACAAATTAAATGATAAGGGTCACTGACTTCTAACGCATGTTTAAACTTTTGCACGGCTTCAGCCCCATTTACTACCGTATCAACTTCACCAGACCGAGAAAGGATCCGTTTCTGAGTCTGCCTAGAAACTCTGTCATCATCTGCAATTAAAATTTTCACTTAGCCTTCCTATAAAGCAACTGTACGACTCCCTTTCCTTATACTGAAATCAAACATGAGTAGAAATGGAGAGGATATTGAGGTGAACATAAAGTATTCAACAGGAAGCTTTACCCATAAATGATGACTAATCAACACTAGAGGGAATAGTTATTATTCATAATTAATAGAAGGAGTTATAATTAAGTACGTTAAAATGTATAGGTTGGGATTGAAGGTAATTAGCGAGGATAGCTAACTGAGAGTACAAAGAACAAAACGCCCAAGACTCAAGAATATGTCATTACAGTACATGCCAGAGTACAGATGAGCCTAGATATTCGGCCCATCCATAAGCCTTATTGATAACTAATCGATAAACGTCCAGCTGTCAGCACCATCAAAATGTCTAATTTTTATCTCTTTAATTCCAACAATAGGCGCCATACGGAAGTTGATTCCGAGTTTAGTCTCAGGCACTTTTTCTGTGGTGATGTAATGCGTCAGACAACCACAGTTCTGACAATGATGGAACTCTATGTATTCCTCTCCCCATTTATACGCCTTAGTTGCCGGCACACTGGTTCCCGCAATATCTGTGATAAACGACAGCTGAACTTCATCTGGCGTATAGTAACCCCATAGTGAGCCATAACGATTACAGGTAGAGCAGTTACAAGATGTGAGGGTTTCAGGGTCGTGAGCAACTGTGATTTTCACATTGCCACAGTGACAGCTTAATTCCATTTTAGTACCGACTCATTAATAGATGAATCAGTTAAACTAAAACAACTTATCAAATTTCTCAATAGCCTGTTCTCAAAGAAAGTCGTTAAATTATATTAACGACATAGACAGGTAAAACTCATATTTACCTGTCTCCCCTTAACCGGAAATAACTAATACCAATAGCTATAATGCCTTATTGTTACTGGGATTAGATTCGAGGCAACCACATACCCATCGAGGCTGCAAAGATCCCCCCCGCCATGGCAAGTGTGAGTATCACTAAGCTAACAGACATGATTATCTTATATTGGCCACTCTTATACCATTTCCATTAAATAAGTGACCATTCAGTGGGAGTTAAAAACGCTGTAGGCAAGATAAGGGGATTGAAGCTAATAGTTATTCTCGGCTCTGGCATCCTGCTTCGCCCTACCTTCTGCATCCATGCAGTCGTATATCGAAAGCCACTTTCGCAGCTTAAAGTGTTTTTAAACCCGCACTTCGTGAGCTTCTCAGGGCTTCTACTTCTGCGTTGCATTGCCTCGAAAGGGAATAACCATTTCGTCAACAATGCGCCTTGAATTTAAAGCCCTGAGAAAGCTCTGAATTGAGCATATGTTTAATGGAATTGGTATTACTATCTGATGCAGCAAAGTACAGTTGAGCAACGGCAAGTGGGATTAAGTATTGCGCAAACCCTAGAAAACTTAAAAACGGTCCTTCAAAGGTTTTGGGGTCAAAACCTACTGGGGCTTGATGGATCATCAGCCATAACATCAATCCTATGCGGAAGAACCATACACCGCCCATGACGATGAACAACCTGATTGCCCAGCCACAGTAACCACAAACCATAGCTTTGCACTATGGCTAAGCCAATTTCTACCTGTTGACCTACGACTTTCCCTATCTATAACTAGTGTATCTACGGTTGCTGCTTCACTCATTACTATCCCCTCGACTATAACCTAAACGTAAACGCTCACAATTTAACAAAGCGTTAACAGTAAAAGGCGTGCCAAAATAGCAAAGGTTTTAAATACAATGAATTACATATACAGACACGGGCTAGTCAGTATTAAAAACACAAATAGTTAGTAAATATAGCTACAAACTAAAAAGCCGTAATAACAAAAAGCCTCTAACGCGCTACTTGCCATTACAGCAAGATAAACGCCTAGTGCTTATCTTAATCACTAATCGTGACCTTCTCGACGATAATAGGCTCACGCGGTACATCATCGTGTCCCATTTTCGAGGTGGTTCTGGCCTTCTCAATCTTTCTTACCACATCCATGCCAGCTGTGACTGCGCCAAATACCGCATAACCCCAACCAGAGTTAGTGGTACCTGTGTGATCGAGAAAATCATTATTACCAAGATTGATAAAAAACTGACCCGTTGCAGAATGAGGCGAATCGGTGCGTGCCATGGCTAAGGTGCCTTTAACATTTTTTAAGCCTCGATTGGCTTCATTGACAATCGCTGCACGAGTGGGCTTTTCATCCATATCAGCAGTAAAACCACCACCTTGGATCATAAAACCCTTGATCACTCTATGAAAAATAGTCCCTTCATAGAAACCATCCTCACAATATCTCAAGAAGTTTTTCGAGCTCACTGGCGCGGTTTCCATATCGAGTTCAATCTCAATATCGCCAAAATTGGTGGTAAAAATAATCATGATAAGTCGCTTTGATACAAAAGATGATAAAGACAAAGTATACCCTGAAACCACACAAAGGGCTTGAATCCGCAGTTTTATCTTCCATGATTTAACTCGCCACTCCCTTAAGCGCAAGTTTACCTTGCACGCATGACCAAGGTGTTCATTTCATTATAATTGAGTTGTTCACACTGCTCGGTGTCTTTACAAGATCCCTTAGATGGTTTCGATGTGTGTTTCAACGTCGAGTATGCATCGAGGAAACTCCCAGGCCCGATACTGAACCTGGTAACCCCAAGTTTAAGCAGCGTATCTGCTCGCTTTGAAACAGCCAAGTGATCGCCAGCTAACATAAAATTTAATGGCATAGCTAAATTGGCACCTAATCGCGATGCGATATGCTCAGAATCTATTCCGGGAATAAAACCACAATCAGCGCCTGCGGCTTGGTAACGAGTTAAACGCGATTTGCACATATCGAGTGCTTCATCATGCTCTGCTAGCCCTCGAAGATAAACATCGGTTCTGGCATTGATAAATACCTGCCCACAAGATGCAGATGCTCGGATCGCCGTTATTTTCGCCACCAGCAATTCAGTTGATTGCTCACCATCTTCTATGTTGATACCAACCACGCCTAAGTTAACCAGCTCATCCACCAAGGACACCACCTCTTCAGGTTTATCGCTATAGCCATTCTCTATATCCACAGTCACAGGAAGTTGGCTCACTCGCACGATATTCGCGACAGCAGACAGTAATGCATCTATAGGGAGCTCACCGCCATCGGCATAACCTAATGACCAAGCCAGTGATGCGCTACTGGTCGCTAATGCCTTGGCTCCTGACGCTTGTACTATCATTGCGCTGGCGGCATCCCAAACATTCACCAACACCAGAGGTGAAGTCCCCATGTGCAACTGATGAAAGGCTTCAAGTTGTACGCTAAATTGAGTTTGATTATTCATTTTATGACTCCATTGTCATGCTGTTAATTTAAGAGATAAGCACTCTAACAAGCGATCACTTATCAACCTCGCGGGAAACGGAACTCAACATAGATAGACCTAACATTGATCGTAATATCGATATGATTAGCTGGGTAAGTCATGATATCCAGCTAGACATATCGACTAACAATTCCCCTATTTAATCTTTCCTCAAAGTGATGATTTTTTGATACTGTCTATGCTGCTCTATCTCTATTCAGATTAAGAAACGATAAATAAACAGAAAACCAAATCATAAAATAATAATAAATTGAGGTTTCTATGACCCGTCCAACCCCGACTAAACAACAGGTGTTTTCAGCTAAACGTATCGCTTCGGTGCTTGTTGTCTCAGCCACACTGGCTGGCGTACTGTTCACCACTAGCAGCCAGGCACAAACTATCGCAACTGCTGCCCCTTCTCAGGAAGATATGCGCCTCTATGATATTGCTACGGCGCCAAGCGCCGGCAGGCTGCACAGTGATGTCGAGAAATTAGTGAGTTTCGGCACACGCCACACCTTGTCAGAGACACAATCTGATACCCAAGGCATAGGGGCTGCAAGGCGCTGGATTAAGGCCGAATTTGAACGCATATCCGCTGACTGCGGTGGCTGCTTGGAGGTGATAACTCTGTCTGACACCGTCACAGGCAAGCGCATACCTCAGCCTACGGAAGTGGTCAATGTCATCGCCATTCAGCGCGGAACACTCGCGCCTAAACGCGTTGTGATGATGAGCGGCGATATCGATTCTCGCGTCACGGATGTGATGAACTCAACCTCAGTTTCGCCCGGCGCCAACGACAATGCATCCGGTGTTGCAGGGGCTATCGAAGCCGCTCGCGTGTTATCTAAATATCAGTTTTCCGGCACGATTGTCTACGCTGCATTATCTGGCGAGGAACAAGGTCTCTATGGCGGAGCCACACTGGCTCAATATGCCAAGGATAATAACTGGCAAGTACAAGCGGTACTCAACAACGACATGATAGGCAATATTGAAGGGATCAATGGCGTCATCGGCAACCACACGGTACGAGTATTCTCTGAAGGTGTTCGCATCGCAGAAACCCCCGACGAAGCCAAGGAGCGTTATTTCAGCGGTGGCGAAAATGACTCAGCCTCGCGCAATCTGGCGCGCAAGATAAAAACCTTAGCCGATCAGTACATGACCAATCTTGATGTAATGATGGTTTATCGATTAGATCGTTTCGGCCGCGGTGGCCATCACCTGCCTTTTAATAAAGCTGGCTTTCCTGCCGTACGTATCATGGAGACCAACGAGAACTACAACCGTCAGCACCAAGATATCCGTGTTGAAAACGGCATAGCCTACGGCGATGTGATTGAGGGCGTAGATTTTGACTTTAATGCTAAGCTTACCGCCTTAAATGCTATCAGTCTGGCTTCAATGGCCTGGGCACCTGCGCCACCTGCATCTGTCACCATAGAAGGTCAAGTCTCTGCCAGCACCACTCTTAACTGGCAACCAAGCGAGCAACTAGATGTGGTTGGTTATCGAGTATATTGGCGCTTAACCACACAATCAGAGTGGAGTCACAGCCGCTATGTGGGCAAGGTGAATTCATTCAAACTAGACAACATGGTTATCGATAACTACCTATTCGGTGTCGCCAGTGTAAGTTCAAACGGTAACGCAAGCCCGGTAGTTTTTCCCGGTGCCTCAGGTGCGTTTTAAAGCAATAACAACTGGCAAGGTAGGATAATTCGAGTTAGATTCCTTCAAAGTAAAAAGTCTGGTTATCGATAACTAGCTTCTTGTTGATGTAGCCAGTGTCAGCGCAAACGGTAACGCAAGCCCGGTAGTTTTTCCCGGTGCCTCAGGTGCGTTTTAAAGCAATAACAACTGGCAAGGTAGGATAATTCGAGTTAGATTCCTTCAAAGTAAAAAGTCTGGTTATCGATAACTAGCTTCTTGTTGATGTAGCCAGTGTCAGTTCAAACGGTAACGCAAGCCCGGTAGTTTTCCCCGGTGCCGCAGGTGCGTTTTAAAGCAATAACAACTGGCAAGGTAGGATAATTCGAGTTAGATTCCTTCAAAGTAAAAAGTCTGGTTATCGATAACTAGCTTCTTGTTGATGTAGCCAGTGTCAGCGCAAACGGTAACGTTAGCCCGGTAGTTTTTCCCGGTGCCTCAGGTGCGTTTTAATCTGAATTGTACTGGTGACTAGGCCCTGAGTTCGAGCCTAATCACCAGCTTTTCGTTACACCAAATACGATGACTAAACCTACCCATACCTTAACCATCGATAACTTTAGAATGAAACAAGCTAAATCAACTAAGCTTTAAACTAGTAAGTCCCCTTTTAGTACTGTTATTGCTATAGCAGTCTGATAGAGATGATTATACCTATTGGTTTATAGGTAGGGAGCTGAGGGTATATGAATCAAGCATTGGTTAAGCATAATTTCAGCTATTATCTCTCACTAATGTCTTTTGTCGTTTCACTTTTACTCAATCTGAAACGTCCTCAATTTGTGCAATTGATTGTTCTTATGGGACTAGGGTGCTCGATTCAAGTTCAAGCAGAAATCTTAAATGCACAAACACAGCTATCAGATAAAAAACAGTCCGTTATGCGGATCTGCTATGAAGATAAAAACAACTTTCCCTTCGTCACCAAATTCGACCCACTTAATCATAACCCTAACTCTATTGGTCAGCTCGGCACCTTAGCTGACCTAATCATCATTGCAGCAGAAAAGATTAACCTTTCCGTTAACATGGTTAGACAACCTTGGAAACGTTGCATTCAAAGTCTTAAACAAGGACAAGTGGATGCCATTTTTGCCGCAATCTGGACTGCAGAAAGAGAAAGTTGGGGAGTATTTCCTAAGCTCAATGGCGCTATTGATTCGGATCAGCGGTTATGGCGAGCGAAATACCCAATATTCACGCAAAAAGACTCAAACTTAACATGGAGTAATGGCCACTTTTCAGGTCTACATCTAGGTGTATCAGCTCCCTTAGGTTATATAGCTTACGATAAGTTAAACAAGCTAGGCGTATTACCTAGCAATAATCTATCTGCGGAGGAGGGCTTTACTCTTCTAGCCAGAGGTAGAATAGATGGCTATGTGATCGAACAATATATAGGCAAAAACATCATCAAAAAGCTTAGACTTAGTCAGCAGCTATCAAGTCTACCGGAAGATTTTATGCAGATGGATTGGTTTATGCCAGTATCACACCAGTGGTACCAGCAACATCCAGAACTGACGGCTAAATTTTGGCAAGAAATGAGTGAAGTGAGAAAGCTGCAAGGCGAAGCTATCTTCAATAGCTATATGAACCAATGAGTAAAATAGCTCTCTATTTAATACCCCATTGATTCCATCCTCTAATCACACACCCTAATCACATCTTCTATTCACACAGCCTAATCACATTAACGACAGCATCGGCGGGCTCTGATTGATAACGCTTAAACATCTCCTCTAGTGACTCATTAGGCTCAACAAAGCCCTTCTCTGTTAAAAAATGCGAATTAAACAACTTAGAAGAGGATCGCTCGGCAAGATCGCAGCAAAAAGTCACAATGGTTTTGCCAGTCCCCATCTTTGCCGCGGCATACAAGGCTGCTGCGACATTGAGCGCCGAGCTGCTACCCAGCACAATGCCATCGCGCTCCTGCACTTGCCTGGCAATAGCAATCAGGTCTCTATCAGGCAAGGTAATGGCTTTATCCACTTTAGCCTGACGAAAGTTCTCCACGCAACGCATGATACCGATACCTTCGGTAAATGAACTGCCGCTAGATACATACTGTCCGGTTTTTAGGTAAGCGTAGATCCCCGATCCATCAGGATCCACCAGCCAGGTTTGCAGCTCTGGTTTTTTCTCGGACAGGTAACGTGAGTTTCCTGCAATCGTGCCGCCAGTACCCGCCACAGAAACCAGAGCATCTATCTTGCCTTGGGTCTGCAACCAGATCTCTGGCCCGGTATGCTCATAATGGGCCTTGCTGTTACTGGTATTTTCAAACTGATCTGCCCACCAGTATTTATCATCACTCTCACCAATACGTTTAGCCGTGTGATAAAAATGATCCGGATCAGCAAAGGGGCATGCATCCACCAACATCAGCTCAGCATCGTACAAACTGATCATCTGTTCTTTTTCTGGCGCTTGGCCCTTCGGCATCACCACTAGCATTTTAAAACCAAGCGCCTTAGCCACCAGCGCTAAGCCTATACCGGTATTGCCCGCCGTCCCTTCGACAATCGTCATTCCAGGTTTGAGCTTGCCTGTATCAATGGCATCTTGAACCAGCTGTAATGCTGCTCTGTCTTTAATTGAACCACCAGGATTTTGCTGCTCACATTTAAGCAGAATGTCACAAGCCGTTAGATCAGAAATACTATTAATCCTAAGTAGATCTGTATGGCCGATCAGCTCAGTGATATTCGATGTAATAGAGGGAGATTTCATATGCAGAGGCATCCATTACCAATAATAACTCAATACTAGGCATAGACCAGGTGAAAGCCAATAGCTGAAAGTAAAAGACGCCTCTATTGACTGCTCTATATCAATATAGGCGGCGACAACCGCCCGATTAATTATTTACGAGAGTATTAAGTTACCACTCTAAAACCTGAATATTTCAGTCTCGCGATATCTGTACTCTTCGTCTTTAAAGGGTGAACAGCCAAGTTGTTGCTAGCCGTGCCTTTTGTACTACAGCCACAACCACCGCTTGCGCCACTGCAACATCCACCTTTATTCTCATGATTAAGCGAAGTTCTCCCCTCGGAAGCATTCAACATACGGCGGTTAAAATCACTGCTATCAGTCAATAGTTGCTCGATACTAGTGCGACTATCTCCTTTGCTCACGCTAATACTAGCACTCAGTAACTTGCCTAACATCCGCTCACCGATATGCTGCACAATAACAATATCGGCCTTTTGTGCTTTAATCAGATCTAACATCGCCTTCTTAGCACTACAGCCTCCTGTTAGTGCTGGATTATCGAAGTTAGCGATCAACTGATGGTATTCATTGAAAATAACGATTCTCTGAGCTTTAGTAAAATGGCTTGCGAGCCTTCCACGGCTCATTGGCATTGCAATAATCATATTGATTCCTTATCTGCAGCCCTTACTTAGAGCCGCTTTTGGGTAACAGCAAGGCATTGCCTTGAACGATGGCCGTAGCAACTTTTTTACGCGCACTAGCAAGCAGATAACCAAAAGTCTGTCTGGAGATCCCCATAGCCTTCGCGGCATCAATCTGAGGCATTTTTATAACGTCTCCTAGATTTAATGCTTCAAACTCATCAGCTTCGAGCTGAATTTTCTGCAATTCAGCAGAGGGAATACCATTAGGCTTGAACATGCTACATGGTGCGCAGCAGGACAAGCGGCGAGATTTCTTGGGTCTGGGCATGAATAGCTCTAATTATCTGGATGACAGTACTGAAATGAGTAACCGATACCGAATCAACCTATCTACACGTAAAACCGTTTATGGCCTACGCCAATAACTTGGGATTATTTAATAGAATGGATCAAGAAACTGTGCATCAGTTCACAGTCAAAAATATTCGAGATAGCTAAAAAAGCAGAGATTTAATTAGGGTTACAACTCAGAATCAGATATTAAAAGGCATTAACAATAACTCTCGAATACAGACAGCAATGGCTCACCTGCCTAGTTAGTTTCATCGCTGAGTCTTGGCATACGCAGCAAGAATAGCGTCACCACCATCGCAATAGCCAGTAAGGCTACTTTCACATACCAAACAGGGACAAAGTAAATCGCGAGCCCCATGCCAAACCACTTACCCACTAAACAGTGAAACAACTGCCGCTGAGTTAAGCCACGTCGATGGATCAAATTATCTAAGGTGGGTCCGAAGTGCCGCTGGGCTAACAACCATTGCTGCATACGTGGTGAGGCGTGACTAAAACACCACAGACTCAAGAGTAAGAATGGCACTGTGGGAAATACAGGCAATACCACCCCAATCACGGCAAAACCTAGGGATACTCCCCCTAAAACCAGCAGGAATGGGCGCAACATTTTTTTACTCCAATGACTAAACCATTGTGTGATACTCATAGCATCTCTCTGTTATATCAGTGTTATTGAACAATCAGTCACTCGCTTGTCGATCCACATCACAATATTACACAAGTGTAAATGCAACTATGTATGGTAATCAATCTCATTACCAATAGGCTAGTTAAAAACCATGACACTCATCCCAGATCTCAGTCTTACAGGGCGAAAAAGTGACCAACCTATGGTGTCTGCCTTTAGCCGAAAGGAAACCGCCCATATGCAAGTAATGGGGGCGCCGGTAATGCCTGATGATCAACAGGGACTGTGGCATCAATTAACACAAGTTCAGCCACGGGCAAGTCAGGGGGCTCGATTAGCGTATCTGCATATTCCTTTCTGCCAAACTAAGTGCAGCTATTGCGCCTTCTATCAAAATCGAACCAGTGATGAAAAAGTCGCGAATTACCTCGATGCCTTACTCAGCGAATTAGCAATGACCAGCCAGCAACCAGGGCTAATTGATACTCCTTTTGATGGCATCTACATCGGGGGAGGTACACCTAGCGATCTAAGCCCGAGTCAAATTGCGCTGCTCGGTAATGCCATACACAGATACCTGCCCCTAAGAACAGATGCAGAACTGACCTTCGAAGCTCGTTTTCATGGCTTTGATAAGGATAGATTTACGGCTTGCTTAGATGCCGGATTTAACCGCTTTTCTTTAGGTGTACAAAGCTTTGATACTGAATTACGTCAACGCCTTGGCCGCATAGATGATGAGATCACAGTACGTAGAGAGTTAGATCGAATGTGTAATCAAGATCAAGCTGTGATCGTTACCGATCTTATCTATGGTTTACCCGGTCAAACCTTAGATCACTGGCAACGGGACTTGGATATCTTGGCTGAGTCAGGAGTCGGTGGCGCCGATCTATATCAATTGATTCTACTGCCAGAAAGTCAGCTAGGTCGCTCTGTTAACAAGGGCAAAGTTCCCGCTCCTCCAGGGCTAGAGGAGAAGGCAGCTATGTTTGCTGCCGGCCGAAAAACCCTCAAACGCCATCACTTCAATCGCCTCAGCGTGAGTCACTTTGGCCGTGATAGCCGTGAGAGAAACCGCTACAACCACCTCTCCAAAGCCGGTGCAGATCTGGTGCCCTTTGGTTGTGGTGCAGGCGGTCGTGTCAATGGCCACAGCATCATGACTGAACGCGATCTCAATAAGTATCACCAAGAGATCGCCGCAGGCAACAAACCGATCGCAATGATGACTAAGCCACACCCACAACACGATCTTCGCTATGGCATTGGTGGCGGCTTCGATCTGGGATACTTAGATCTAAATACCTTAGATCAACTTGGCGATCTATCAGATCGCGCCAAGCCACTGTTTGATGCGTGGCAAGAGAATGGGCTAGTCCAACATGATGGTCGCTACCTGAACCTGACCGAAGCAGGTCAGTTTTGGAATATCAATATGCAACAAGCAGTGAACCGCTATCTGGATCTCGGCGACGAACTACTCAAACGACAAGAGTTAACTATTATGAACAATACGTTAGAACAGATCGAAACGATCTCTAAACAGCAACCTTTGTCATCACTGGCACAGGTCGGTCGTCAGCTAGGACTGACAGAGCTAGAAACGGTCCAAGCACTGCCCGCAAAGCAAGCACAACTGGTCGATGGTGCCAATTTCGATCGCTTGATGGCAGAGCTCGCAGATTTTGGCCCAACCACCACAGTGATTGAGGTTGCCGGACAGATCTTAGAATACAAAGGCGGCTTCCCTGAGGGCAGTTATGGACATGGGTTTTACAATCTAAAAGGCGAGCACCTAAGGGGGCACCTCAACCCACGAGAGGTCTACGCTATTGCTTTTGTACGTCGTCCATTTATGCGTATGGACACTCGAGCGATCTGGTTATTCAATGCCCAAGGCTTGTGCAGCTTTAAGATCTACTTAGGTCGAGATGATAAACGTAAGCTGCTCACCGAACAGGTGACAAGGTTTGATGAGTTAGAGCAGGAGTTCTTAGCGAAAGCTCCGCTACTCCCCCCAGAGGAGGCAACTGCCGAGCTTGATACGAGTGTTGAGCTTAATGAAGAACCTGAGACAGCACCAAAACTATGTCCTATCAGCGGCATACAGTTCAAGCAAGATCAGCCATTACAAGAGCAGCAAAAGGAGCAACTGAAAAAGGGACGCTGCCCAATGAAGCGCTTGTTTAGCAAAACAAATGGCTAAATAGATCGCTTGTATACCAACGAGGGGCAATCAGAATAATATCTCAATGCCCCTGATGAGTGATAGAATCAGTACATATTCTAAAACTAAACAGGGAATGCAATGAATCCTATTCTTGCCATCTTAAAAGAGAACAATATCAGTGACGAACAAATCGCTGGGCTATTCCAAACACTAACCGAAAATCCAATTGCGGCGATGGCGACAATTGGCCAACTGGGTCTGCCCCCAGAGAAGTTACAGCAATTAATGGGGCAAGTGATGCAAAACCCAGCACTGCTAAAAGAAGCAGTTGTAGAATTAGGCTTAGATTTTTCGAAAGTCGAAGCAGCAAAAGCACAGTTAGAGAAATAAGCCCGCTTTGACTCATTGAAGCTGACTTGAATGAACTGCTTTGGGGCCTTATCAGCCCCAAAGCAGATCGAATCAGTGCTCATATAGCTCACTCCAAAGCCAAATCAACGTTATTCCATTCGCTTCCCAGCCCTTTAACCTCCCTGTTTAGCTTATCTAATTTCCTGTTTTAATTAAGTGTCCCCTCAATTAAAAATTTCTTACCGTACCATTAAAAAAAGTAAACTATTTTTAGCACTCCATTGGCTCTAACATTCCCCTATCGAATCTTTTGGGTTACTTGATCACATCACCTCCAAATTGAATTTTCAAGTTAATCAATAGAAAGGAACGTAAATGAAACCAATGACTTTAAGGCTGACGCCAATAAGTTTCCTCATATCATTAGCCCTTGTATCTTCATCTTTTGCCTATGCACAAGATGAAGATCAGGGGCTTGATCCACGCAGTGAACAGTATGCTAAGAAGTTTCCAAAGCAGTACCAAAGCTGGGAAAAAACCACTGATTACAGTGAAAAAACAGATGAGATAGCAGAAGATCCTAACCTTGTTGTTTTATGGGCAGGTTATGCCTTCTCAAGAGATTACACCCGTGCCAGAGGGCATCAATATGCTGTGACCGATCTCAGAGAAACCCTAAGAACAGGCTCTCCCGATGAAAAACAGCCAGATATGATGCCTATGGCTTGTTGGAGCTGTAAAGGGCCTGATGTACCCAGAATGATTGCCGAGCAGGGCGAAGATGGGTTCTTCACGGGTAAATGGAGCAAAGGAGGCCCTGAGGTAGTCAATACTATCGGTTGCCAAGATTGCCATGAGCCAGGCTCTTCAAAATTGCGCATGGCTAGACCTTTCGCAGAGCGAGCTATGAGCAGTATTGGCTTAGAGTGGGATGAGGCAAGTCGAAAAGATAAGCAAGCTATGGTCTGCGGTCAGTGCCATGTCGAATACTACTTTGATGAGAAAAATAAAAAAGCGGCATTCCCTTGGGACAATGGAGTTAAAGCTGATCAAGCTGAGGCCTACTTCGACTCAATTAACTTTACCGACTGGACCCATCAGCTATCAAAAACCCCTATGCTTAAAGCGCAGCACCCAGACTATGAGACATGGAGTCAGGGAATACATGGGCAAAACAATGTCACCTGTATCGATTGTCATATGCCAAAAGTAGTCAACGACAAAGGGCGCAAGTATACCGACCATAGAGTGGGTAACCCATTCGATCGTTTCGAACAAACCTGCGCAACTTGTCATGATCAAACTAAAGAGCAGTTGCAAGATATTGTTGCCCAGCGAAAGTCTAAGATTGATGAACTTAAGGTGAGTGCTGAAACCCAGTTAGTCCATGCTCACTACGAAACCGCAGCAGCATTGGCAGCGGGTGCCACCGATGAAGAGGTTCATGACATTCAGCAAGATATACGTCACGCTCAATGGCGCTGGGATCATGCTACGGCCTCACATGGTATCGCCATGCATAATCCTGATGAGGCACTCAGAGTATTAGGTACCGCTATCGACAGAGCCGCCAATGCTCGCATTAAGCTAGCTAGGCTATTAAGCAGCAAGGGCATCAAACAACCTGTCGCTATCCCAGATATCTCAACCAAGGCAAAAGCACAGGCCGCCATTGGCTTAGATATGGATAAGCTCAACGCCGAAAAAGCGCAATTTATTGAGAAAGTCATCCCGCAATGGGATGAACAAGCAAAGTTACGCCAAGCCATTTACGATAAGGATTAACTCTCTAAAATCCCCCCGCTCACATGGATGTGAGCAACCACTAACCATGCTCTCCTTAATGAGTGACTCCCCTCACTAGCTTTCCAAACCTATATATTACTTGCGGTAAAAACCACAATATTCCGATTGTAAGTTCAGAGCTTGCTATACCAGTTAATAGCAAGTTCACACCTTAGCTCCAAGCTCTAATGTATCTCACTATTGACGACCTATTTGTGAGCCAAAATTAAACTTAGATGTTACAACAGATAATGACTTTACAACCTTGAGTGAATTCGATGTCACTGACTTGATGCTAATCACCATTACTAAGCCTTTGTACGTCGCTTAGTAAATACATAAAGATGCATTTTCAGTATATTGTTCCGATAAAAATTGGACAGTAGGTCATTAACACGCTTAATGATCACTTGATATGGACAGTCTTTTACTCATTCAAGTTGGAGAAAGATTGATGAAGTTAATTTTGAAGCTCGTAGCGGGCATATTTATTGGTATTCTGATGGGCTTTTTTGCACCAGATATCATCGTTCGCGCTCTACTCACGATCAAAGCCGTTGTTGGGCAGTTGATCGGTTTCGCCATCCCCCTAATTATTCTATTTTACATCACTAGCGGTATCGCAAGCCTACCTAAAAATTCAGGCTCATTGCTCGGTAAAACCGTTGGCCTTGCATACGGTTCAACCATCGTTGCTGGTAGCCTCGCATTTCTTGTGGCAAGCTTTGCACTGTCAGGTCTACCCTCTGCGCCAGCAGTGTCTGGCGACTCAGCAAATCAGTTGACTAGCTTCATCACCTTAGAGGTACCACCACTATTTGGTGTCATGACTGCGCTAGCAGCCGCCTTCCTTTTCGGTTTAGGCATCAGCGTTACTGGTAGCAAAAGCTTAAAAACAATCGCCGATGATGGTCGTAACATTATCGATCTACTACTATCTCGCGTGGTTATCCCGGTACTGCCATTCTTTATCGCTGGTATTTTTGCTGAGATGGCGGCTGAAGGTACGGTATTTTCGACACTGAAGACCTTTGGTGTTGTGCTAGCACTAGTCGTGTTCATGCACTGGGTATGGATCACTATTCAGTATGTGGTTGCAGGCCTTGTTCTTGGTTTGTCACCCATTAAGCTGATTAAAAACATGCTACCCGCCTACTTCACAGCGATTGGTACCATGTCATCGGCAGCGACGATTCCAGTCACACTGCGTCAAACCAAGAAGAACGGTGTTAAGAGCTCAATCGCCAACTTTACCGTGCCGCTTTGTGCAACAATTCACCTTTCTGGTTCAACCATCACATTAGTAACTTGTGCGACGGCAGTTATGGTACTAAGCCAGCACTTAGCCCTGCCATCATTACTTGAGATGTTGCCATTTATCATGATGCTAGGGGTGACTATGATTGCCGCACCAGGCGCACCAGGTGGCGCAGTGATGGCAGCACTAGGTCTGATGGCGACTATGTTAGGTTTCGGAGAGGCTGAACTTGCCCTGATGATCGCCCTATACATGGCGCAAGATAGCTTCGGCACCGCCTGTAACATCACTGGTGACGGTGCAATTTCGTTATTGGTTAACAAATTAGCAGCTGAAGAGGTTGGCGCTGAAGCAAGTGCAGAGCCTGCAAGTACAAAGACTGCTGCAAAGGCTTCAACTTAACGAATATGTGCTAGGTGTAGGTGTTAGGTATTCACGCTTAATACCTATCGCTATAAGAGGCCCTTTGTCGGGCCTTTTTGCTATGTGTGGCTTAATGAACTTGCGATTAGCAGAATCAAAAGTATCTCTAGCAGGTCTGATATTCGTCCATATAGGAATACAAGTTTTACTCTTAACCTGCGAGATTAGTCGCTGAATTTACGAGTCATTATTGATTTAAGAGATAGAGATAGAGATAGAGATAGAGATAGAGATTATCGAAGATGTTGCTAGTTTACTACTAGCTAATTTACAGGGTATAGAAGAAATAAGATGGTGGGTCGTGAAGGATTCGAACCTTCGACCAATTGGTTAAAAGCCAACTGCTCTACCAACTGAGCTAACGACCCATCTTTGGAAGCGAGCGCATGTTACCCCGATTGATCCCCGATAGCAAAAGAAAATATCATAAATAATGCAAATAAAAATTAAACAGCCCCCAAATTGTTAATCAGTAACATAGCGAACTCAGTTTAAGCTATCAAGTCGTTACATTACTGTAAAATCAACCAGGTACCTACAATATACTCTCAGTTAGCACAGCAGTGACAATAAGCCTTGATTGTTATCGCTAGCCCGTTAATGAGTTGTAACTTATCTTTAAAGTTTTATGACGGCAGCTGCAACATAGTTTATAATAAGCTCGAAAAATCGCCACTAACAACTTTAACTAGTGACTTGCCGATCAGGAGACTTAAAGTCATATTCAACTTGAATTAACGCTTTAGATAATTGTTTTCTCCACATTTCGATGTTTCCACATTTCAATGTTTCCACATTTCGACGCTTCCACATTTCGACGCTTCCACATTTCGACGCTTCCACATTTCGACGTTTCCACATTTCGACGTTTCCACATTTCGACATTTCCACATTTCGATGTTTCCACATTTCGATGTTTCCACATTTCGATGCTTCCACATTTCGACGTTTCCACATTTCGACGTTTCCACATTTCGACGTTTCCACATTTCGATGTTTCCACATTTCGATGTTTCCACATTTCGATGTTTCCACATTTCAATGTTTCCACATTTCGATGTTTCCACATTTCGACGTTTCCACATTTCGACGTTTCCACATTTCGATGTTTCCACATTTCGACGTTTCCACATTTTCATATTTCCAAGGGATAACACTTTCAAGAGGTAGCGGTGCGATGACCTCCTGAGTAAAACAAAAATTAAAGGAAGGAAAAATGAAAATTACCATAATTGGAGCCGGCAATGCTGGTTCTGCTTGTGCGTTTATGGCTGCTGAGGCAGGACATAAAGTAAGATTGCTTAAAACTTCAAACCGTATTACCCATGACGACCATTTTGAAACTATGGTCAAAAACCAGGGTATATATTGTATCGACAACACAAAAAAAGGGCACTTTACAGATAGTGCCGACGATGCAGAGAAAACCTTTCAGCCATTAGAAATGATTACCCGAGACCCTAAAGAAGCGATCGAGGGCGCCGATGTAATCATGATCTTTATTCAAACGACATACCATCCAGCTTTAGCTGAACGTATCGCAAAGTACTTCACTGATGATCAATTAGTTATCTTAATACCCGGATATGCTGGCAGTATCTTCTATAAAAAACGGTGCGACAATAATCCGATATTTGCAGAGGGTGAATCTACCCCTAATGACGCAAGAATCGTTGAACCTGGCACGGTAAAAGTCTTATTTAAAAATGCCAGAAATGCGCTGGCATTTTTCCCCGCTACCAGAACAGCTGAAGGAATGGCCATTGCCTCCCGCTTGTTTCCTGCCTACGACATAGCAAAGACCAAAGTTAGAAAAAATATATTCGAGTCAGCACTACATAATCCCAATATCATTGTTCACACGATTGGCCAGTATGTCATGTATCCGATGCTTGAATACTGTGCCAAGCATCACCCAGACGAAGTGCCATATATGTATAGAGATGCGCTTTCAACTGACATGGCTTGGCTAATGATAGAGAAATTGGACGCTGAAAAAATGGCGGTGCTATCAGCACTTGGATGCGAACCGATTCCTTACCTAGAAGCATGCTTGTTTAGAAATGAGGAAGATCTTAACCAAGATCCTAGAGAGGTTTTTGAAAGCTATAAAATTTCATCACCTCCAGGCCCTTATAGTTTCGATAATCGATACATAACAGAAGATGTTCCTATGGGGCTGGTGTTGTTATCTTCATTAGGTGACAAATTAGGCATTAACATGCCTGAATGTAATCGTTTGATCGAGATGTGTGGCGGTATTTTATCAAGAGATTTTTATAAAGAAGGTAGAACGTTAACCTCGTTAGGATTAGATGAACTAACAAAGGAAGAGTTGCTGCAATTTGTAGAAATGTAGCATCATGAAAACTGTTTAAACAATAGACCTAACAGTTAAATGAACGGGAATAGCGGCGACATTCCCCGAAAATTAACAATTCGATAATTTACAACAAAGGGGGCTGGGTAAAGTAGTTTACTCGGCCCCACTCGTTAATTGCTGTTTGCCTACTCTGGTAAGGGTAAGAACAAGTCTTTCGCAATATGATGAACCATTCCTTGAACCTGTTGCTTCAATTCTTCACCGACTAAATTGTGATCACCTGCATTAAAGGGAGGCTATTAACATAAAAAACTGGAGGAAGGTAACTATGCCATTAATAATGGCTGGCCCGATATGTTTTCATTCTAAGCAAACTATGACTATATTTCATTGATGTACTAGTACTGTTCAAGCTCAACACTGGGCAATGCTCAAGCTCAGAAAACATGGATAGCTATGCCATTCTTTCAGAATAATTTACGGTTTAAGATAATATTCCCACTTTCGCTTATTATGGCGGTTATGTTAGCTGTGCTTAGTTTTTCTATTCCAATATTGGTTGAAAGAAATGCAGAGCAACATGCAATACACACAGCGCTGAACTCCTTAAAACAACTGAAAATATTACGGGCTTATTATACCAAGAACGTAGTTAAGAAAGTGCAAGATTTTGGTGTATTAACGCCAGCGATTAAACACTTAGGTGAGCCTGATAAAATTCCCCTGCCAGCCACCATGATCCACGATTTAAGCCAATTATTTGATGACAGTGGCAGTAAATTGAACTTATACAGCGCTTATCCATTCCCTAACCGTCAACATATTACACTTGACCCTTTTCAGCAAAAAGCTTGGTTGGAACTCAATGAGAACCCGAACCAAATAATTAGTGCCGTCAATAATGAAAATAATCATACGGTGCTAAGAGTTGCCATTGCAGATCAAATGCAGATTCAAGCTTGTGTTGATTGTCATAATAACCATCCACTAACACCGAAAACGGACTGGCAATTAGGCGATGTGCGTGGCGTATTAGAGATGAGTATAGATATATCCTCTCAACTTGCCTTAGCAAAAACCTTAAGCCTATGGATAATTTCATGCATGCTCATTGCGTGTATATTACTGATAGTAATATTTTATTTTTTAACGAGTAAAATAACTGAGCAAGTAAGCAATATCTCTCAAGGCATGATAGCTCTTGGTAAAGGCAATTATGAAATAGAGGTCCCCCAAGACTCTACCACCTTAGAAACACATCAAATGTACACGGCATTTAAACTGTTCAAAACTGCGCTATTAGAACGACAAGATCTTGAAGAGCAACAAAAAGTATTTGAAACCGAAAAAGTTAATTCATTGGGTAGAATGGTAGCCAGCATTGCTCATGATGTGAATACTCCCATAGGTATTGGCGTTACCGCTACTAGCTTTTTACAAGATGAAATTGAATTGCTAGCCAAGAAGTTTGCCTCGGGAGAGCTAGATGAAGAGGACTTTGAGAGCTTCTTAGCCTCGAGTCAGAGCTCAATAACGATTCTAACTCGAAATTTATCTTCAGCGGCAGATCTCATTCGCAGCTTTAAGCAAGTATCGGTTGATCAGATGAGTGAACAGGCCCGGGAAGTATTAATATCCGAATACTTCAAAGAAGTCATCCACAGCATGCTACCTAAAACCAAAAGAGCAAAAGTAACGGTAGATTTAGACTGTGTTGAAGATCGCACCAGCTTTATTTATCCAGGTTTCCTATCCCAAGTGATAACCAACTTGATCAACAACTCCATTATTCACGGATTTGCAGATCAAAATACAGGCTTGATCACGCTTGTGGTATCAGCAAAGGAAAATGAAATTAACATACAATATCGCGATAATGGTATTGGCATTAGCGACGATATTCTGCCGAAGGTGATGGAGCCATTTTTTACCACGAAGAGAGATGAAGGAGGCAGCGGACTAGGATTAAGCATTATTCACAATATCGTCACTCAAAAACTCAATGGCCATATCAAGCTCACCAGTGGGCTAGGTAAAGGGCTCACTGTAGATATCTCTTTTCCCGTTTTACCAACAGCAAATTGATAGGAAAAAATGGCCACATAGCCTGACTACAGGCAGATACCATGGGGGTAGCAACGCTATCTTATGCTAAAATTCCCCTATCAGCTTTATGAATGTGCAACAGATCTCATTTGTTTGACTGAGTGTAGTGAAACCCTACCGTGATTAACTAATGAGGATACAAAAGATGAGCAAGTTAAATGCTGAAGAGCGTAAAGCCCGAGATAACGAACGTTTTTCACAACGAGTGGATGAGCGCAGAGTAAAAGGCGAAGATGTCGTTGCCTACGCACTCGCCAATAAGAAAGCCTATAAATTTCTGACTAAACCAGAGAAACACGAGCTTAAGCAAAGACAAGCGGCTCTTCAGAATGAAGTGAAACTTACAGAGCAAGAAAAGCTTAAGCTTAGAGATGAGCAAGAATTAGAAAAGGCTCAAGCGGCATTCCCCGAACAGTAAAAATTCGATAAACAGCCATAATTAATTCGTTATTGATAAGCGGGATCACAAGCCCCGCCTATCAATTTAACTCTGACCCAATTATTCCCCTTCCTTTGACCCCACCTTTTGTTTTACAGAGATAATTACTTAAGCATTTCGTTTACACGTATCACTTGAGCTCTATATCCAGTGGCATACATATCATGACTGCTGATGTTGATGCGAACAGCGGGTTTAGTCTCGCCATAACGATGTTCAACCAAAATAGATTTCACTTTCCCAGTCGTATCATCCATTTTTAAATTTCCGTAGCCACCGCCTAAACCAAATAAACCTGCTGAGGCAAAATAGCTCATCATACTGTCTTTATCTTGTTGATATTTAACAATTGATGTCACCGGAGAGTAGCCTTCATAGGCTAACTCATCTTTACCGTATTGCCATACTTGTGCAACGGTCATATTGGCTTCATCAATTTTGTATTCAACAGCGCGTGAATATTTTTCATTGGCAAACATAGGTTGTCTAAGATGTCGGCCATCACCATTATCAAATACGGTTAACGTGCCTTTTTGTGGTACAAGGTAAGCCGTATGGGAAGTATAAGAAAAGTCAAAATCATCACCTCTACAGCGGCCTTTATCTGTACAGTTTATCTTGTTGCCTTTACCATCGACTGGAAGCAGAAGCTTATCTTGGAATTTGCTACTCCAACCTTCAGCAGGCCCTAAAATCCATTTAACTTGCTTATCACGGCCAATTTTTATTACTGCAGATTGATGGCGTGAGCTAATAATGATGCTGTCATCTTTTGAGTCATAATCAATAGAGTTAACATGGATCCAATTTCGGCCTGTTTCTACACCATGGATGTCGCCATAGGGCGCATTTTTCAGATCTTCCAAGGTGGTTTGATGGCCAGCCTTGTCAGCATTGATATTAAGACACACAGCACCAGCGTCGAGAGAAAGCAGAGCGGCATCGCGAAGCGGATCTAAAATACGGTTAAGGTCCCAGTAATCGACTAACTTACCGGTCTGATCAACTTCAATAATTTGATCTCTAATGGTATTAACTAGCTTCCCGTCTGGGCGTCGGTAATCTTTTGCGGCCGCGCGGATAAATATATTGCCATTAGCACCTTCAATACCTTCATGAGAAGCATCGATAAAATTGCCTGGTAAGCTATGCTCAGCAATCATTCTCCCCATGAGTGACATTTTTTTCCAGCCCTGACCTTGAACCCACACCATATTGCCATCAGCGGTGATATTCATTCCCATGGCATAGCCAGCGGTATCAAAACCTTTCGAGTTATGGGTGGTGTAAGGGTTTAGATACCAGCGAATATCGCCCGCGGTATCAATAATAAAAAATCCGGGTTTACCATCCCAAGAAAATGCCCCAGGAGCTTCAAGGTTGTTATGTGCTAGTGGGCTGGTCTTGCCGTCAGAATTTGTCCAGTTAACAAAGTAAAGTCGGTCTTTGAAATCGGCATCAACATGTTCCACCTCCACGATTGGCGCTTTAGCCCACTGACTTTCTGAAAAGCCCATATCAATATCGGGAGTTAACATTTTATAATCGTGGCTTTGCTGCTTACCATCTTCAATCCACTTAACGGTAAACGTGTTCATAAAGGCAGGATAGAGACCAAAAATGGGCACGCCACCTTCATTCATCACTCTCATTTCGTCAACTTGGTAATTGATGCTGACACCCGTTTCATCTTTAGCATGAACAGTCACATCAACATCTGAAATCCTATGCCCGTTTAACGTAACTAAAGCGGTTAAAGGCGCATTTTCATAGGGATTATGGATGATATAACCTAATGGTGCACCAGGCACTGGCATAGGCTTCATCCCATTAGGAACGGCACTCACATTGGCTATTGAAAAAAATAACGACACGACGAATGTGGAGTAAATAATAGGCTTAAGCATGGGGAGACTCAACGAAAAAACATCAACGAATTATACGTAGGGATAGAAGATAAAAATGTAAGCTAATCTACAGAAAAATAGATATATTTTATTTTTGTTTTATCGATCACGAAATTCAATTTCTACAATCTTAACTAGGCCAATCTTTACTAGGCAATCTTAACTAGGCCACCCACAATAAATCTTAACTAGGCCACCCACAATAAATCAACAACATAGCACCGCAGTGACTAGCTTTCAGCCAACCTTAACTAGGCCACCCACAATAAATCAACAACATAGCACCGCAGTGACTAGCTTTCAGCTAAACATGCAGTAAAACCGTGGGGTTACAGATATAACTGCAGCTTAATCCCATGACAATCCTTGAACTAGGCCTTTTTTTAGCGTGAATAACAAATTTCAGGCAGGGCTTGTGAACTCAAGCTGTGGAAGAGGATATAATCTGGAGAAGTGTAAGTTAATTAAATCTGACTATCAGCCATCTTCTAGGTACTTACAACACTTAGCAAAATGACGACGCCGTTTCTGTAAGTGATCACAAAAGTTAGTAAGCTCATGTAAAGTACCAACTGGGCCATGGAATATCTTACCAAACTCAGAGGTTAATTTTACCCAGCTATCAGTTGATATATTCAACTGAGTTAATAGCTTAGATGAACTGACTGAGATACTCCCCCGCTTGTCTCCACCAAGTATTCGACCAGTTTCATCCACTAGCTGTAGATAATCTTGTAGAGCGAAGTTAACTCCTTTGGGCTGATTCAGTTGCTCGTTATCAATAAAGGATAGCAATGACTTAGGCTGCCCTCCTTCAAGTGCAGCCTTAATGCGCCTTTGTATGCTCGTATAATCAGAGGACTCTGGTGTAGCTGCCATCTTGGCTCGAATAGGATTCAAGTCTACGTAAGCCATACAGGTTAAAACCGCGGCTTCATCTAGTAAAGCTTGGGACTTAAACCGACCTTCCCAGAAGCGACCAGTACACTTGTCCTCTTTATTGGCCATTCGAGCAATGGGTTCATTTAAACACCGCATAAACCAGCTAATATCACTTAAACGACTTCTGTATTGAGCAATTGAATGCCTTAGCAGTGATAAGTTTTGCTCTTCTACGAGCTCTCCTTTCGCAAACCTTTGGGTTAGCTCAGTCCCTTTAAACAGTTGATGCCACTGCTCTACGACCTCTCTATCTGTCCAGCTATTAGCTAACTCAATATCGATTCGCAGCACCAGATGTAGGTGGTTACTCATCACAACATAAGCGGCTATATCGATAGCAAAAACTTCACCTAACTTAAGTAACTGCGATTCAACCCAATTTCGTCGATGCTCATAGGATTGCCCTGTATTAGGATCAACTCCTGTAAGCCAGGCTTTACGAACACATCTTGAGACTGTGTGGTACCAGAGCGTGTCTTCTACACTGATTTGGGTTCTTCTAGGACAGGGCATAACAACCTCCCACTTCAACCAATAACTAAAGTTTAGTAGGAAATGAGAAAAACACCATTAACTATGGGTGGCCTGATTCTGTTACTGGCCTGATTTTGTTCTTAAGCACCCGCTTACAAAAATATTTTAGAGTTGCCAGTAGCGAGATCTAACTCAATGATGTTTTCAAGTTTCATCTGCTCTAGGGCACCATTTATTGCACTACAAAGTGTTTTACCTGAGATGGAATCTTGGCAAACGTAAAATACATCTAATACATCAATGGGCTTATCTAGATCATAATATATCTGCTCAGCGTGTTTACTATTTTCTATTGCGGCGACGGTGGATTTGTTATCGCCAATAATCGCATCGATATAGCCTCGCATTAACCTTTCAATATTGACATTATCATTCTTGGTATAGTCTAATTTTATATTCTGATTATTTGTAATGTTCTCGCCGTAGCTATAGCCAGTCACAGCCCCGACGACCTTACCCTCTAAGTCATCTAGCGTTTTTATACCTGAGCCAACCTTAGTAAACAGGACGATTTTCTTAAGATAAAACGGATCTGAGATGATGACATCGCGCTCGGGAAGGTTTTCTAATAACTCTGGGAAATAGGCATCCAGCTTATGGTGT
The DNA here is from genome assembly GCF_007004545.3 of Shewanella eurypsychrophilus. Taxonomy (NCBI): domain Bacteria; kingdom Pseudomonadati; phylum Pseudomonadota; class Gammaproteobacteria; order Alteromonadales; family Shewanellaceae; genus Shewanella; species Shewanella eurypsychrophilus. Next base: position 5,185,740 of record NZ_CP045503.2, read on the forward strand.
GTAAAGTCGCGCTGAGTACGCTTGGTTGGCTGAATAATGAGGTTGGTATCGAGTGATAAGCGTCGTAAAACTTCGTTATGCATTTTGATAAAAAGACCTTGTTGCTGGTCTATGACAAGGTTTGGTATGTAGTAACTACCAATATTGGTACCAAAAGCAGTCGTTGAATAGAGAGCTAAAACTAAAAATATGAGGAATAAATACCGCATTCACTGAGGCCTTTTGAGAGATGCTTAATATCTTTATTATTATGCATCTCAATCCTAGAGCAAAAAAAGAGTAAAGACTAGTGGCACTCAACAGCTAGAGACTGAGAGTGATACCGAAGCCCTTCATCTTACCTTTACCTTTTGCCTACCACTCACTAACAGTCGTAAGCACAAGTTGATGCAGATTTAGCACTTCTATCTTTACCGTGCTCCAGTTGACGCTCGGCATCTTGTACTGAGATCTTTTGGAAGAACACTTGCATGATAAGGTTAAGCCTTTCTTCAGCGTTGCCAAATTTATCCATACCACCATACTGTACTGAATCGAAATCAAGTTCTGCCACCTTGTTTCCTTTGCTATCAGTCACGTCTAAGTTTACGTAGCGCATATAGGTTGCAATATCCCACCACCAGTTAGCATTGAACTCGAACATAACCTGATCATCTGCTAATTGAGCTGTAGGGCTCGCGGTGGTCTTAGACACCTTATAACCGTTATCGACCATCCAATTGGTCACAATACTTCTTACATTTGCAGTCTGCTTCGAATCGTTTGTCATCACGATCTCTTTATCGAAGTTAGGATCCATCTGCTTTAACTCTGTTAGACCGTTACTTGAACAAGCTGTAACAGTGAGTAAAATCATCCCGAGTAATATTTTTTTCATCTGGCTCTCTCTTTTGTGTGTAGCAGGATTTTACAGCAAGGACTACACAGCAGTCTACTCAACCAGCTACTCCCGGCAATTTATTTAGACAGTGAGGCACCACTACTGGCAAGTAATAGCTGACCTGAACGAGTTTCCAGATAATCGCCGTGTGCCACTTTTCGCCTGCCATTCACCCATAAATCACGTAAGCCAGTTGCATAAACCTCTGGCTGCTCTATCGTCGAATTGTCACAGAAATTGGCATCAAACAAGCAGATATCGGCATAGTAGCCCGGCGCTAACTTACCTCGCTTATTGAGCGAAAAAGTATCAGCGCTCAAGGCCGTCATTTTATGAACCGCCTGCTCAAGCGGCAGTAACTGACGCTGCGTGACAAATTGGTGAATAATCCGAGGAAATGAACCACAAACTCTTGGGTGAAGCCGACCGCCGAATATCGTATCTGTACCGACCATCCCCCTCGGGTGCTGAAAAATACGTTCTACCAGCTCCTCATCCATAAAGTAATCAATCATACGTACGTTACCGCGCTCACTGATAAGAAGATCAAGCGCAAAATCAACCGGGTGCTGATCAGTCTTTAGTGCACACTCTGCAATAGAGCACCCTAGCCACTGCTGAGCCGCCTGACTTTCAACTTCACAAATCAAAATATTATCCCAGCCTAATAACGCCGGCAGGTTATCCCACGGCTCACCAGCCTGAGGTAAAATTCGTTCGGCAAACCAACTCCGAACCTCCCGCCTGACGGCTGGCGCTCTCAGTGCGCTCATCAGTGCTTCTGGTGCGTATGTACGAATAAGGCTCGGAGGCAAAATAGAAAGCAGTGTCGTACTGCCATAATGATACGGATACTGATCAAACGTGAGTTCATGGCGATCTATCAGCGCCAATAACGAAGTTAATTTAGAGGCATTGCGGCGGCCGATCAGTTTTAGGTGAGAGATATGCAGCTGGCATCCAGCTTGCTGCGACAGAGCAATCATCTCCTGCAAAGCCTCGAGGATCTCATCGCTTTCACTGCGCATATGCACAACTAATGGCTTATGGTGGGCGGCAGCAACCTGAGCCAGAGTTAACAGCTCACGCTGATCACTAAATAACGCCGGGTGATAAATTAGCCCCAAACTGATACCACGGGCCCCCGCTCCCAACGCTTCATCAGCCAACTGAGCCAGCTTGCGACGCTGATTTTTATCCATCGCCAAACAGCTGTTACCACAGATCTGATAACGCAATAAGCCATGGGGAACAAAGAAGGATAGATTGACCTCCAGCCCTCGTTGTTTAAGCGCCAAGCCATAACTGGTGAAATCATCCCAGTTCCAATCGACTGCAGGATTGCCAATGATCAGCCGCTCTCTAACTTCGTCCTGAAGCGCCTTCGGCAGCGGAGCGACACCAAGGCCACAGAGACCAACAAGTTCTGTGGTGATACCTTGTAGTACTTTAGGCTTGAAACCCTGAGGTGAAAATGTCGCCAGATCGGCATGGCTATGGACATCAATAAACCCAGGGGCAACATATGCACCATCCGCATCAATCACATTATCAGCAGCTGCTGTGATGAGCGGTGCCACATCAGCGATCATCTGATTATCGATTAGCACATCGCCTTTAAAAGCTGCTCCACCACTTCCATCGATTACGGTGGCCTTTCTAATCAACTGGCGCATGATTTCTCTCCATCCCTATGTTTAACCGCCATCATGATAATTCATTATTTATGAAGTAAATGAGGCCAAGGTAAGGTTTGGAATAATTGAAATAAATGCTTTTTTAACTAAGCCACCCATAATAAATCAACAACATAACACCGCTGCCATTAGCTTTCAGCTAAACGTACAGTAAAACTGGGAAGTTACCGATACAACTGCAACACCAGTCCATTACAACCCTTGAACTAGGCCTTTTTTAACGTAAATAATGAATTTCAGGCAAGGCTTGTGAACTCAAGCTGTTGAAGATAATCACATCTGAAGGGGCAAGTTAGCTAAAGCTGACTATTAGCCATCTTCTAGGTATTTACAACACTTAGCAAAATGACGACGCCGTTTCTGTAAGTGATCACAATAGTTAGTAAGCTCATGTAAAGTGCCAACTGGGCCATGGAATATCTTACCAAACTCAGAGGTTAATTTTACCCAGTTATCAGTTGATATATTCAATTGAGTTAATATCTTAGATGAACTGACTGAGATACTCCCCCGTTTGTCTTTACCAAGTATTCGACCAGTTTCATCCACTAGCTGTAGATAATCTTGTAGAGCGAAGTTAACTCCTTTTGACTGATTCAATCGCTCGTTACCAATAAAGGATAACAATGACTTAGGTTGCCCTCCTTCAAGTGCAGCCTTAATGCGCCTTTGTATGCTCGTATAATCAGAGGACACTGGTGTAGCAGCCATCTTGGCTCGAATAGGATTCAAGTCTACGTAAGCCATACAGGTTAAAACCGCAGCTTCATCAAGTAAAGCTTGGGACTTAAACCGCCCTTCCCAGAAGCGACCAGTACACTTGTCCTCTTTATTGGCCATTCGAGCAATAGGTTCATTTAAACACCGCATAAACCAGCTAATATCGCTTAAACGACTTCTGTATTGAGCAATTGAACGTCTTAGCAGTGATAAGTTTCGCTCTTCTACGAGCTCTCCTTTTGCAAACCTTTGGGTTAGCTCAGTCCCTTTAAACAGTTGATGCCACTGCTCTACGACCTCTCTATCTGTCCAGCGATTAGCTAACTCGATATCGATTCTCAGCACCAGATGCAGATGGTTACTCATCACAACATAAGCGGCTATATCAATAGCAAAAATTTCACCTAACTTAAGTAACTGCGATTCAACCCAGTCTCGTCGATGCTCATAGGATTGCCCTGTATTAGGATCAACTCCAGTAAGACAGGCTTTACGAACACATCTTGATACTGTGTGGTACCAGAGCGTATCTTCCACACTGATTTGGGTTCTTCTAGGACAGGGCATAGCAACCTCCTACTTCAACCAATAACTAAAATTTAGTAGGAGGTGAGAAAATACACCAGTAACTATGGGTGGCCTGATTCTGCTTGTTCGTTATGGCAAACTAACGAATTTTGGTATCTCGACCGAAATACTCTTCGGTTTCATATTTTTCAATGACTGAATTTAATGATTCAGGATTATTATCCATTACGAGTTTATGGGAGATCGCGCTTAATGAAATCAATATATCTTTACACTCAATCCTTGCTTTCATCACAGTGTAAGAAGCTGTGTTTAAAACTTGAGATATCAACTCATGCTGTTTTCTTAACAGTGATAATATAAAGTTAATGATTACCGAAGCACATAAATCCTGATCTTCTATTTTACTCGGTTTAACGACTTTATCTAAAAAGTCTTGTTCTTTTCCAGCAGGAACAAACCTTTGAATCCAATCAAAATAATCTTCATCAAACACAATTGATTTTATAGAACTCATGACTTTATCATCTGCAGAGACTTGCTTAATTAAAGCATGAAGTTGCTCTTCCTCTAGATCTTTAAGGTCATCACCATATTCTGCATTAATCGCAGCAACGACTTTTTCCAACTCTTTTAACAATCGTACATTACCAGAAGAAACACTATTATAGGCTTCACCAACTTCATCAATGTTTTTCTGAAATACACCAATATACTTATCACCATCATCGATAGCATCAAGCAAAGGGATCAAGCTATAGCGCCTAACTTGAATGGATTCATAAAAACTGCCAATCTCTTCGCGTATATTACCTAATCTATCGATCGCATTAGTGAGGAAGTCACTGTTTGTTTTAATGGCCGAATTTAAACTTGAGTAATCGATCTCGTCTTCAATCTTTCTCACTCGATGATCAATCATATTTTCGAATTTTTGAGACTCGCCTATCAAAACTGAAAATCGATCTTCCATCTCAATCAGCACATGCTGCACTTTTTGCAAGCTTGTCGATCTAACTTGTTGATTGATGCCTCTTACTTTATCTGCTTCTGTTTGTCTTTTTTGACGAACAGCCCAAGTAACCGCAGCGCCGACAATCGTAAGGCTAGTCGCCATGTCGAACCCGAGTTGAACATTAGTAAACCATGAACTCATCATCTTCCCTAAATTTTTGAATAATTCCCATGTTAAAAAAGTTATAACCTGCCTACCAACAAATGTCACCAGAGTCGAAACAAAACACCAACAAAGATCACAGAAACGTACAAAAAAAAGCTCAAGGAAAAGGATAAGGTGGAGAGTGCTTTGAAGGCGCAATGAAGAGGTAGAGGGCTCTTAAGCTATATTGGCAGAGCCCATATATTTACTTTACTGCGCCCCATGGACATTAGCCACCAAAGGTAATATCAACTTCATATAGCTCTTCACTCATTGGCTTAACCGTAAAAAAGGTGCCAAGCGGACATTCATCGGCATTTACCGGAGCGGGAGATAAGAACCCCTTTTGGCCACCGTGACTCGTTGTCCAGACTCGACAAGCACGCTCTCCATCATCAGTCATAAACACATATTCAGTGGTCCCCTGCTTGTCTAGCTTAGGCCCGACACTGGCGCACTCGTCCCAATCCTCTCCTAAGGCTTTAGCCACGCTATGACAGATAGCTTTAGCATCATATTGGAGGTTAGATTCAAGGCTCTTAGATTCAAAACTTGCAGATACCTGAGCTGTAGATACAAGTGAAGTCGAAGCTTGTGTAGCTAACGGGACAAAGCTAAAAAGCGACAAAATAACCAAGGTTGTTTTCAACATTCGCGGCCTAAATATAGTGGAGTTCGGCAATATGACCTAAGCCTTCAAGGTAAGTTCGCTGAGCGGTTAGCGCTATTCCTATTGAAGCGATTTATTGTGACGCTGAGCCCATTTATCTTTTACCTTTTATCTTTCAGACACAAAAAAGTCCAGTACTCATAACGAGACACTGAAGCTTTATTGTTAGTGGCAATTAACTATGGGTGACTATGATTACTCTACATCAAATGCAATACATGCACTAAGAACACGCCGATGAAACAGGCCTGCGCGAAGTGCGGTAGCAAAAGCACTAAGGTACAGAAGCGAAAAGAAAGTTACACATTGAACTGTTTAGAGTGTGGTTGTGGCAGTGGGTTGATTAGCTAACTTTCAGGTAAAGGGTTCTGACCCATTTGTTTACTAACTCATTGAAGTGACAATCATCCTGAAGCTTCCGCTGATGTTTATGTGCGACCATACAGTTAAATAGGGTCAGAGTAAAAATTACGTTGAGGCCAATGCTTCAGGCCTGGTCTGAAGCGCTGGTTAACGTGTATTAATTTTCCTCAAAAGCTTTGAACTGTTCGAGTAATGAACGTTGTGGTTCAGTTAGATCCTGCGGAATTGCCACTTTAATTTGGACAAACAAATCACCGGTCACTCCTTTACGATCGGTAACACCTTTACCCTTTATCTTGAACTTACGTCCATGTTGAGTCCCAGCAGGCACTTTAAGCTTAAAGCGACTATCCAATACGCCAACTTCAACCTCGCCACCCAGTGCCGCCGTCACCATATCGACAGTAGCGGTGTAAACCAGATCGTTTTCTTCGCGTTCTAGAAACGCATGTTTGCGGGTTGCGATCGTCAACAATAGATCACCTGCAGCCCCACCATGCACACCTGCACCACCTTTGCCGGTGAAGCGTATTTTCTCACCGTCTTTAATACCAGCTGGGATCTTAACTTTTATTTTTTTATTTTCGCCATTAACCGGTAGTTCAACAACTTTTTCAGCACCTTGCACCGCATCAACAAAGTCTACAGTCAACACAAAATCCTGATCTTGCCCTTTTTGAGTGCGATTTCGCCCCCTTGATTGAGAAAACATACTTTCAAAATCATTAGCATCAAAGCTTTGGCCACCAAAACCACGCTCACGCTGGCGAAATCCTTCACCAAACATATCGTTAAACCCGCCTTGGCTATAACGATGTCCATCCTGTCCATTGTTTACATACGAATCATGACCAAAATCATCATATTTCTGGCGCTTGTCTGCATCAGTCAGTACTTCATAGGCTTCTTTAGCATTTTTAAACTTGGTTTCAGACACTGCATCATCAGGATTTTTATCGGGATGGTACTTCATCGCCAGCTTTTTATAGGCTTTTTTAATCTGTTGATTTGAGGAGGCCTTTGAAACACCTAGCACGCTGTAATAATCTTGTTTAGACACGCTAAACCCTCACTAATATCTATCTAAAAAAAAGGGCCATGAGTGTTCTCTATGCCCTAAAAATCAACAAGCTTATGTATTGATGAGCATAAGTGACTATTTAGTCTTGTCTTGTCTTGTCTTGTCTTGTCTTGTCTTGTCTTGTCTTGTCTTGTCTTGTCTTGTCTTGTCTTGTGTAGCCATTGTAATGCTATTTCATATTTTAAACTCGTCATCTACAGCATTCTCTCGAAGATATTTATAGCCAGCCATTTAATCGATGGCTCAAAAAATCCAGCCATTCTTGTGGCTGGCCTATTTGTTTTGACTCCGCGTTCTAAGGTAAAAGCAGCATACTCTAGCGTTGCATAGAATAAAGTTAACTCTACGCCCTCTTTTACAGTAGCTTTTTTATACTAAGACTATGTATTATAAAGCTGATTTTTATCAAGCTGCTAGCTCTTACCTAACGAAAGAGTTAAAGCAGTGAATGGATGCGATTGATAAATGATTCTTAAAACTAAGCAACTGCTAAACGCCAAGTCACCTCAAACTATTGCAGGTCAAAAGCAAGAGACGAATGTCGCCTTCTTTCTGCGCCGCGCCTATAAAGATAACCAACAAGTGCTGGTCATCAACGATTTTAAATTCACTTTTAATGATGAAACCGCTCAGATCGATCACTTGATCATTTACCCCTATGGCTTTGTATTGATCGAATCTAAGAGCATCAAGGGTCATGTCAAAGTGAATAAGCAAGGAGAGTGGACAAGAAGCTACAGCAGTCAATGGAAAGGCATTCCCTCACCCATCAAGCAGGTAGAGCTACAACAAGCCCTGCTCAAAGCGCTATTACGCGAGCACCGAACAGAGATATTAGGCAAGATGTTCGGTATCACCCAAGGGATTGATGGACGCTGCTGGGATCACCTCTGTGCCATATCCAGCGATGCTGTCATCGACAGAGATAATATCCCCTCAAAGGTTTCCGACAAACTGGTTAAGTCTGAATTCGTGGTCGATAAGCTCAATAAGCTGATGAACATCAGAAACAGATTCATGAGAGTCGTCAACATCAGCGACACACGCCCTGACTTTTCACAGAAAGACTTAGGCTCAATAGGCTCATTCCTACTTGATCAATGCTTAGAAAATGGTTTAGTAAAGCGCACAGTTCAAGGCTCAGAAACTTGTAAAAGTCATCAAGCAGATTCAGCAACCACTCTCCCTAAAGCACACATAGCAGAACCAACTCCCAGTGACCCACAAAAGATACAAGTCCCAACAGCCATCTATCAAGGCGCACCAGCAAAAGCAGCCGATAGTACAATCACTAAACCAGCTCCTCAAATAGGAATAAGCTGTAAACATTGCGGAGAATCAAACAACACCACCCCAATGTATGGCAAGTTTGGCTATTTCGTTAAGTGTAATATTTGCACCAAAAATACACCGATGAAACAGGCCTGCGTGAAGTGCGGTAGCAAGAGTACTAAAGTGCAGAAACGAAAAGAGACCTATACGTTGAACTGCCAAGATTGTGGTAGTGGCCAACAGGTGGTTTAGTGATTATGAAAGATCTACGCTTCCCTTATTTACCCATTTGTAAAGAAGGAACTTTATGAACAAATTATATTTAACCATTGCTCTACTAGGATCTCCTTTCCTTACAGAAGCATCCTGTGACGATAGAAAACCTATACCAACTATTGAGCAAAAAGAAATTATTAATAAGTTAATCGTGAATAGATTGAAGCATCAACGCTACTCAGTGAACAAGGAGTTCCATCAAAGGGATGGCACTGACTTCTTCGAAATCGAAATCCCTGAATTATATAAAGATATAATATTAGACTCAGTGAACGTAACTTATTGGGATAGTAATCAAATTCCTGTTGTTCATGCATCCTTATTTATGGGTGAGGGGTTTAATTTTAAAAACGAAGTGATTGAAGAGGATTTACCAAGTATTCCTCTTAAAGGTTGGGATCGCACAGGTTCAAAAGTTGTAATTCTATCAGTCAATGATAGATCGCAACTAACTCCATCCGTCACCCTAAACTTTGGAAATATGTGTTACAACCATTTCGAAATGTCGATCAATAATATGCCAGAGCTTATCGATAAAAAGTTACAATCCAAATAGCATTACTCTTTATTGCACAACTAAAAAGACCCGGTATCGTTAGGTACCGGGGCTTTCATTCGTTTTGCTTTAAGCTTTTAGGCTTTAGACCAGCAATGACTTTTTGCTAATTTTGGCGCCGGATAAATCGTGTTAGAGCAAGGCGCTTTACCACGACGTTTAGATCTCTTAAATGAGTGGTGTTAATAAAAAGGCCTGCGCCCTTCATTTTGAGCAGTAGTAGAGATAGCGCCCTTGGTTTGACTCTCCTATTCCACCTGAACAACTTGATATCTTCAGAGAGTGGCTAAATAGCAAATATCAACTCGGAAGTGATAAGTTCAGAGCCGAAATAGAAGCACATCAGCTTGCTAAGTTGGTCATCGAATACCAGATATTTCAGGGTAAAGCTAAAACTTAATGAGCTCAGATTTTGTCCCGTCAGTCAGATTTCAATCTTCATCGAGGCTATAATTTTTTTAAGCTCCTGTTCATCATCAGAGTGTGAGAAAGAGAAAGCTATTTGAATCAAATACGGTGGACTCCAATAAGCGTATTGGTATTGGGAAAATATTCGTTTCTCTTCAGGCAATATAGCCAAGAAATTATGAATTGATGGATATTCTGGAAGAGGAAAAGCGTTCGCTATTATCATAACATCCGGAAAATTTACTCTAATTAAAGTCGTTTGATCTTGAATCAACCTATCCAGATTCCCCCATTCATCTTTTCGAATAGGGGTAGCTACAACATTAATAATAGAGTTACTTGCGATGCCATTAACTTGCCGTGGTTTAGCCAAACGTAACAATGTCAAAGGGATAAAATCTCTAGCAAAGCCTATCGCTTCTTGAGACATTGTCATGTGTTTTTCAGCTGAAATAAGAGCTTCATCGAGAGCTGAGTCATTTATGACCTGCCATGAACCGCTGTAAGTTATTTTCAATCCAATTTCTAGATTATCATAAACCTGTGTTTCTGATTGTTTGCTGCAAGACAACACCATCATTACTACGAGAATTAAATAAATTGTACTTTTCATAAATTAAGACTAGCAACCTTACTTTTCATTCCCTTGAAGTTTCAGCTTACCCAATACAAAATAAACTTGTCAATTAATAGATTAACTCCAAATAAGTGGAGTAAAAGTAAACTTAACTAAAAGAGCTGGATTCCGGCCCAAAAGCATTGCCGGAATGACGGTGTAGTTAGCTGCGCTGACAGCTAGAAAACAAAAAAGCCCCGATACAGTTAGGTATCGGGGCTTTCATTACTCTTTTTCAAGAAGTTTGGCTTTAAGCTTTTAGGCTTTAGACCAGCAAGAACTTTTTGCTAATTTGGGCGCCGGATAAATCGTGTTAGAGCAAGGCGCTTTACCGCGACGTTTAGTTTTTCTTAAACGAGTAGTAAAGGAACGCAGCTATCACCGATTTAGACCAGCAAAAAAAGCAAAAATTACATCATGCCGCCCATTCCGCCCATACCACCGCCCATTCCGCCCATGCCGCCCATATCACCAGCGCCAGCTTCTTGTGGTGCATCACACACCATAGCTTCGGTTGTGATCATTAGGCCTGCAATAGATGCTGCAAACTGTAGTGCACAACGTGTCACTTTAGTTGGGTCAAGGATACCCATCTCTAGCATGTCACCGTAAGTGTCGTTACCGGCGTTGTAACCGTAGTTACCTGTGCCGTTCTTCACGTTGTTAGCAACAACTGAACCTTCTTCACCCGCGTTAGCCGCGATTTGGCGTAGTGGTGCTTCCATAGCGCGAAGTGCAATAATCACACCGTGCTTCTGGTCTTCGTTGATAACTGCAACATCGCCAATCTTGCTAGCAACACGTACCAGTGCAACACCACCACCAGCAACCACACCCTCTTCAACAGCAGCGCGAGTCGCGTGTAGTGCATCTTCTACGCGAGCTTTCTTCTCTTTCATTTCAACTTCAGTGGCTGCGCCAACCTTGATAACGGCTACGCCGCCAGCAAGTTTAGCCATACGCTCTTGAAGCTTCTCTTTGTCGTAATCTGACGTTGACTCTTCAGCTTGGATCTTGATCTGTGAAACGCGAGCCTTGATTTGAGTCTCTTCACCGTTACCGTCAATGATAGTGGTGTCATCTTTAGTGATGATAACGCGCTTAGCAGTACCAAGATCTTCTAGCGTCGCTTTTTCAAGCTCTAGACCAATCTCTTCAGCGATAACAGTACCGCCAGTTAGGATTGCGACATCTTGTAGCATAGCTTTACGACGGTCACCGAAACCTGGCGCCTTAACAGCTGCCACTTTCACGATACCGCGCATGTTGTTTACAACAAGAGTAGCTAGTGCTTCGCCTTCAACGTCTTCTGCAACGATAAGCAGTGGCTTACCTGTTTTAGCTAGACCTTCAAGAATTGGCAGCAATTCACGGATGTTTGAGATTTTCTTGTCAACAAGTAGGATGAACGGGCTTTCTAGCTCAACGCTGCCAGTCTCTGGCTTGTTGATGAAGTATGGAGATAGGTAACCGCGGTCGAACTGCATACCTTCAACAACGTCTAGTTCGTTCTCTAGTGCCTGACCCTCTTCAACAGTGATCACGCCCTCTTTACCAACGCGCTCCATCGCTGTTGCGATGATTTCACCGATAGTCTCATCAGCGTTTGCTGAAATCGTAGCAACTTGTGCAATCGCTTTAGACTCTGAACACTCTTGAGATAGGTTTTTAAGCTCGGCAACTGCAGCGATAACCGCTTTGTCGATACCGCGCTTAAGATCCATTGGGTTCATACCAGCAGCAACTGCCTTTAGGCCTTCAGTCACAATAGACTGAGCAAGCACTGTTGCTGTAGTAGTACCGTCACCGGCTGCATCGTTGGCTTTAGAAGCAACTTCTTTAACCATCTGTGCGCCCATGTTTTCGAACTTGTCTTCAAGTTCGATCTCTTTAGCAACAGACACACCATCTTTAGTGATCAGTGGAGCACCGAAGCTCTTGTCTAGTACAACGTTACGACCTTTTGGGCCCAAAGTTACTTTTACTGCGTTTGCTAGTACGTTAACGCCTGCAAGCATTTTTACGCGTGCATCGTTACCAAATAATACTTCTTTAGCTGCCATCTTTAATTGTCCTTTAAATTCTTTTTAAATTGCCTGTGGCATATTGATACCAGAGGCACTGGAAAATATCTAAACGAAGTGATTTAGCTCACTACAGCCATTAGATCAGATTCTGAAAGGATCAGAACTTCTTCACCATCAATTTTTTCTTTCTTCACGCCGTAACCTTCGTTGAAGATCACTGTGTCGCCAACTTTTACGTCAAGTGGCTGAACAGAACCATTTTCAAGAATACGGCCATTGCCTACTGCAAGTACTTCACCGCGAGTTGACTGCTCAGCTGCACTACCGGTTAGCACGATGCCACCAGCAGACTTTGATTCAACTTCAGAACGTTTAACGATAACGCGGTCATGTAATGGACGAATATTCATGTATGCTCCTAATGATTTTTTTACCCAACACAGTTGTTGGCAGATTATCAATTTATCCGGCTGTGTTAATACGGTAACGGGTGCTACCTTTAACAGACAAACGCCGTTAGATGTTTGATATATGGGGGTCATAAAGAACAGATCCAAGGCCTTTACAAAAAATATCTCACTTTTTTTAGCTGGTCTTTATAAATGCGAGGGCAATCCTGATAGAATTGCGCTCCCTCTTTAGATTAGGCATCACTTCTCCATGAAAGACAGACACGGGCTGCTAACACAGCCAATTGGTCGTGTACTGCTAAATATGAGCCTCCCAAACCTGATTGGTATCTTAACCATTCTGGGGTTCAGCCTCGTCGACACGTTTTTTATCAGTCAGTTAGGTACTGAGTCTCTGGCTGCTATCAGTTTTACTTTTCCAGTTACCTTAGTGATCTCTAGCATTGCAATCGGCATTGGCGCTGGTGTATCGACTAATCTTGGTCGATTAATCGGTAGCGGCCACGCGCCCAAAGCCAAAGTCTTTCTTCATGACTCCTTGCTGCTCACCTTTTTACTTATCGCCTTTGTTTCACTGCTAGGTAGCTTGTGTGTCAATCCGCTATTTAGCCTGCTTGGGGCCAATGATTCCAGTCTGCCCTTGATCCGTGATTACATGTTTATCTGGTATCTTGGGGCGCCGTTATTGGTACTCTTGATGGTGGGAAACCAGGGGCTTAGAGCCACTGGCGACACTCGCTCACCGGCAAAGATCATGATGCTAGCGGCATTGATTAACTTGATATTAGATCCACTGCTTATCTTCGGTATCGGGCCTTTTCCACGCCTTGAGATCCAAGGTGCGGCCATTGCAACAGTGATCTCTTGGGTTGTCGCCCTCGCGCTATCGAGCCATCTACTGATCTTTAAGCGTCACTTAGTGGAGTTTGCCGAATTTGATTTGCAGCGGCTCAAGTGTAACTGGAAGCAGTTAGCCCATATTGCTCAACCCGCGGCCATGATGAACCTACTCAATCCGCTAGCCAATGCGGTGATCATGGCTTTACTGGCACGAATCGATCATAGTGCGGTCGCGGCCTTCGGCGCCGGCACTCGTATCGAATCGGTACTGTTAATTGTCGTGATGGCGCTGTCATCGAGCTTAGTGCCCTTTATTGCCCAAAATTTAGGAGCTGGCCAAACGGCGCGCGCGCGTGATGCGCTGTTACTGTCCCTCAAATTTATACTGATTTTCCAGACCTTGCTCTATCTGCCTTTAATGCTGATGGCAGCCCCAGTGGCACAGATATTCAGTAGCGATCCGCAAGTCATCGAATGGCTCACCTTCTACATTATTGCTTCGCCTGCTGCCTATGGACCTTTGGGGATCGTGATCTTGATGGCAACCTCGCTCAACGCCTACCACAGACCCATGAGTTCCTTGGTACTCAACATCTGTCGCTTGTTCTTGATCATGCTGCCTTTAGCGGCGCTAGGCTCATACTTAGGTGGAGTTAAAGGCTTAATGTTGGCGCTACCAATTACCAATACTGTGATGGGTATTGCCTGCTATATTTTGGCAAAAAAAATATCTGAGCCTGAATAGTTATAAACAGTACATAAACCAGTAGATAAGCGCCAACAGATAAGAGAGACCAAGATGCAGGCCGACAATTTCACAGACTCATATACAGACTCACACACAGGTAAGAAGTTTTTCGAAACGAGTTTCAGCGGAGAAGATCTGCAAGATGCCATATTTGAGCGCTGCGAGTTTTACCGTTGTGATTTCAGCCGTGCCGATCTTACAGATGCCGCCTTCAACAAGTGTAAATTTATCGAGTCTGGTGAGAGTAAAGGCTGTAACTTTAGTTACGCCACCTTGAACGGTGCCAGTTTTAAGCACTGTAATTTGAGTATGGCCAACTTTACTGGAGCCCGCTGTTTCGGCATCGAGTTTCGAGAGTGTAACCTGCAAGGCGCGGACTTTTCTCGCGCCTCGTTTGCCAACCACATCACCCAAAAAACCTTCTTCTGCAGCGCCTATATCACAGAGTCGAACCTCTCTTACGCTAACCTTGAATCTGCCAAATTGGAGAAGTGCGAGTTAATGGACAATCGCTGGCGCGGCGCCAACTTGCTAGGCGCTTCGATGAAAGGCTCAGATCTCAGCGGCGGTGAGTTCTCACAATCACAATGGGGGACTTTTGAGTTGGCAGGCTGTAACTTATGCCGAGTAGAACTCGAAGGCCTCGACCCGCGCAATGTCAAACTTGAAGGCGTGATGATAAACGAGTGGCAGCAGGAGCAACTGCTCGCACCACTGGGAATAATAGTGGCGCCGAATTAAAACAAGGAAAATAGGTACTAGGTTCGAGTACCTAGGATCTAAAGCCTATCACCTAGGACCTCAATTAAACCCATGACTTAATTGAGCCTCTTAACCTCTCTTCACGACCACAGCCTTTACCTGAATTACAACGTTCAAGCGTTGCCATCATATGATCGATAAATCGCTGACTCGCTAAGCTGATAAAGCGCCTTGAGGGGTAAACCAGACAGCACTTACCGAGGTAGGGTTCTACCTCTTTAAATAACATGGTCAACTCACCACTTTCCACATATTCACGTGTCAGCTCTATAGGCAGAAAAGCGATACCACGACCCGATAACGTGGCTTGTAAACAGAGCTGAATACTATTGAGGCATAGGTTTCCTTTCACCGCTATGGTCCTATCATTGCCAAACGGCACCTCATTAAATATTCGTCCATTAGGATAACGAAATAGGATGGAGTTATGTTTGCTGAGATCTTCTGGTAGCACAGGGGTTCCAGCCTTTGCCAGATAATCGGGGCTGGCAACAAAATGCAGCTCTTCATTGAGCACCTCACGAGCCACCATCTCATTTTCGTTAAATGAGTCCTCAACCATAAAGGCGAGATCGATATTATTGCGGATCATATCTTGCTGTTCAGTGCTGACAATCAGCTCGACGGTAAGCTCAGGGTTATGATCCATAAACTCGAAGATACCACTGACAATATCCATTATCTGGGGCACTGGAAAAATGAGGATCCGCAAGTGCCCGCCAATCTCGGCTTGTGTATCGGTAAGCTCTGCCATGGTCTGCTCTAAATCGCCGAGTATAGACAGGGTCTTATCGTAGAAGTGGCTGCCAGACGCCGTTAATGTCATAGAACGACTCTGACGATGGAACAACTTTATATTGAGATCATCTTCTAATATTTGCAGCCGGCGACTCACGGTCGATTTAGGTAGATTTAGTAGATCTGCCGCATCCACTAGACTGCCAGTTTCAACGATACGGTGGAACAGGGAGATATCTTCAGTTTTCATAACTTACTCTCATAACTTACTCTCATAACTTACTCTCATAACTTTTCTCATACGACTTCACATTCAGCCAAGCCGATAAGCTAAATCGATGGCATTAAAGATCATGCTCACGGTTAATGATAGCAATCAAGCTTTAATAGTCTCATTTTATGGAACTCATGATTCCACACACTCCCATTTTGTTCAACTTTAGATATTGCTATCTTAGCCGCCAATGATACATCTTGTCGCACATACGGAATTCGGTTTATGAAATATCTACCCAACACACTCGTCGTCGCTATGCTCGCTACGATATTGGCTGGTTGCAGCGCAGAATCTACTGAAGTTGCCCCACAACCAATAAGACCGGTGAAATTATTAGAGGTCACAGATATTAATGCCGCTTCTATTCGTGTGTTTCCAGCCAAAGTTGCCGCCACTAAGCAAGCTGAACTCGGCTTTAGGGTATCGGGTCAGCTCATCGACTTTACGCTGGTCGAAGGTGTACACGTTAAAAAAGGCGCTGTTCTGGCACAGTTAGATGATCGAGATGCCCGCAATACCTTGCTTAATCGCGAAGCCGATCATGAATTAGCGACTGCCGACTATAAACGTAAAGGGGAGTTACTCCGTCGCCAACTCATCTCTCCAGCCGATTACGATCTCGCTAAGGCCCAACTTAAATCAGCCACCGCGGCGCTGGCCAATGCGCGCGATCAATTAAGCTACACCAGCTTAATCGCCCCTTATGATGGTACGGTTGCTAAAATATCAATCGATAATTTTCAGATGATCCAGGCCAATCAGTCGGTGTTAATCTTACAGAAAGATAACGATATCGATGTGGTCATTCAGGTGCCAGAGTCGATGGCCAACCAAGCCATCACATTTAATCCTAATGCTAAATTTCAGCCTCAAGTCCGTTTCAGCAATCAAGCTGAAAAAAGCTATCAGGTAAGCCTTAAAGAGTATGCAACTCAGGTCACTCCGGGCACTCAAAGCTATGAAGTGGTCTATACGCTACCAAGACCCACACAGATTAATGTACTGCCAGGCATGAGTGCTGAGCTGATGTTAGATCTCTCATTAGGCAACGAATTAAGCAAAACCGTCATCCCTGCAAGTGCAGTAATGAAGCGTGATCTTGATGGCGAGAGCATCGTCTGGGTCTATCAAGATGAGACGGGAAAAGTGACGCCAAAAATAGTCACCTTAGGTCGTGTCACAACCGATGGGATCGAAATATTAACTGGGCTTAGCCTAGGTGATCAGCTGGTTGTTGCTGGTGTCCAGTACCTGAGCGATGACCAACAAGTTAAGCCGCTTCGCTGGCAACGTGGGGTGTAGTATCCACAGACTTCACCTTCATTCACTCTCTATTACTGTCTTTCGCCTGCAAGGATTTAACCTGTGAACTTCGCTCAATACTCAATCGAACATAAAGTTGTTAGCTGGATGTTTGCCCTACTGCTGCTCGTGGGGGGCAGTATCTCCTTTCTTAATCTCGGGCAGCTGGAATTTCCTGAGTTTACCCTTAAGCAAGCCCTTGTCGTTACCGCCTATCCTGGCGCCTCGCCTGAGCAAGTAGAGGAGGAGGTCACCTTAATCCTTGAAGATGCGATACAGCAACTCGATGCCGTCAAACATATCACCTCGGTCAACAGTGCGGGTTTATCTCAGATTGAAGTTGAAGTTGAAGAGCATTACGGCGCGGATGAACTGCCCCAAGTGTGGGATGAACTTCGCCGTAAGGTTAATGACAAAATAGCAGAGCTGCCGCCCGGCGTTGCTACGCCTTCTGTTATCGATGATTTTGGTGATGTTTATGGCATCTTGCTCAACATCACAGGCGATGGCTACACCAGCCGAGAGCTGCAAAATTATGCCGACTTTCTGAGACGTGAACTGGTACTGGTCGATGGCGTTAAGAAGGTCAATATTGCCGGTGATATTACCGAGCAAGTTGTTGTCGAGATATCGCAGCAAAAGCTCAATGCCTTAGGCCTAAACCAAGACTATATTTATGGCCTGATCAACAGTCAGAACGTCGTCTCTAATGCCGGCAGTATCCGCGTCGGAGATAACCGTATTCGTCTACATCCTACTGGCGAGTTTAATCATGTTAAGCAGATGGAACGCTTGCTTATCAGCGCGCCAGGTAGCACTAAGCTTATCTATTTAGGTGATATTGCTAAGATCTATAAAGACGACGATGAGACACCCTCAAATATCTATCACGGTAATGGTGAAGCTGCACTGTCGGTAGGTATCGCTTTTTCCAGCGGCGTCAATGTTGTCGATGTAGGCGAGGCGATAAACCAAAGGCTTATCGAGCTTGATAACCAACGTCCAATTGGGCTAGAGCTCGTTACCGTCTATGACCAGAGCAAGATGGTCGACCAAACCGTGACAGGTTTCTTAATCAACCTAGCCGAATCTATCGCTATCGTGATCGGTGTACTGTTACTGTTTATGGGAGTGCGTGCAGGCCTATTGATGGGCTTGGTACTGCTGCTGACTATTTTAGGCACCTTTATCATGATGAATGTGCTCAATATCGAGTTGCAGATCATCTCGCTCGGTGCATTGATCATAGCATTAGGTATGCTGGTCGATAATGCCATTGTTGTCACCGAAGGTATTCTCATCGGCATTAAACGAGGCTACAGTCGCCTAGAAACGGCTAAACAGGTGGTCAAACAGAGTCAGTGGCCGCTATTAGGCGCAACCGTTATCGCCATTCTTGCCTTTGCTCCCATCGGGCTGTCCGACACCGCAACGGGCGAGTTCTGTAAATCATTATTCCAGGTCTTGCTGATCTCTCTGTTTATCAGCTGGATCACCGCCATGACCCTGACCCCCTTTTTCTGTCATCTTATGTTCAAAGATGGCGAAGTCAGCAATGATGAAAATGATGACCCGTACAAGGGCTGGTTATTTCAGATATACCGTAACAGCTTAAACATGGCGATGCGCTTTCGCGCTATCACGATACTTTTCGTTGTCGCCGCGTTAGTCATGTCAGTAATGGGCTTTGGCCATGTGAAAAACGTGTTTTTCCCCGCTTCGAACACCCCGATGTTTTTTGTCGATGTGTGGATGCCTGAAGGGACTGACATTAAGGCCACCGAACATCTACTGGGACGCATCGAACAAGACTTGATGCAGCAGCAAGAGACCCATGACATTGGCTTAGTCAATCTCACTGGTGTCGTTGGGCAAGGTGCGCAACGCTTTGTGCTCTCTTATGCTCCAGAGAAAGGCTACAACGCTTACGGTCAACTCTTGATTGAAATGACTGACCTCACCAGCTTAAACCAGTATATGCGTACCCTGGAACGGGAGTTAAGCCTCAAATACCCAGAAGCGGAATATCGCTTCAAGTATATGGAGAATGGCCCAAGCCCAGCGGCTAAAATAGAGGCACGCTTCTATGGCGAAGACCCTGAAGTATTGCGTCAGCTCGCGACTCAAGCGGAAGCGATTTTAGAGGCTGAACCGACAGCTGTCGGTGTAAGACATAGCTGGCGTAATCAGGTTACCTTAATTCGTCCCCAATTGGCCTTAGCTCAGGCTCGCGAAACCGGGATCAGCAAACAAGATCTCGATAATTCTCTGCTGGTTAACTTCAGTGGTAAACAAGTCGGTGTCTATCGTGAAAATAGCCACCTGTTACCTATCATTGCCAGAGCACCTGCCGAGGAACGACTCGATGCGGACAGCTTATGGAAACTTCAAGTATGGAGCAGTGAAAACAATGTCTTTGTCCCGGTAAATCAAGTGGTATCTGAGTTCACCACCGAATGGGAAGATCCACTCATCATGCGCCGAGACAGAAAGCGTATGCTGGCCGTCTATGCCGACCCGATCAATGGCACCGATGAAACAGCCGATTCCGTATTCAGAAAAATCAGATCTGATATTGAAGCGATCCCACTGCCGAGTGGCTATGAACTGGAATGGGGTGGGGAATTTGAAACCGCTGGAGAAGCACAGGTTTCGGTATTTAGCTCGATACCTATGGGATATCTAGCCATGTTCTTAATTACCATATTGCTATTTAACTCTGTGCGTCAGCCTCTGGTTATCTGGTTTACGGTACCACTCTCCTTGATTGGTGTGGTGTCAGGTCTATTGATATTTGATGCACCGTTCAGCTTTATGGCACTGCTTGGGCTACTCAGTTTGACCGGCATGATCATCAAGAATGGTATCGTACTGGTTGATCAGATAAATCTGGAATTAAGCCAAGGTAAAGAAGCTTATCTCGCCATCGTTGACTCAGCGGTGAGCCGTGTCAGGCCGGTATTAATGGCTGCTATCACCACCATGCTAGGCATGCTGCCGCTGTTGTCAGATGCGTTCTTCGGATCTATGGCAATCACCATCATATTCGGCTTAGGCTTTGCATCGGTGCTGACACTGATCGTCTTGCCTGTTACCTATGCGCTAGCCTTCCGCATTCCTTACCCTAAACCGTAATAGAAAATAGGAAGTAGGCAAAAGAAAGTAAAAGTAGGAGGTAAAGCACCTATAGAACCAGCAAGAGTCACACGTTTACAATTTGCTTCCCGGCAAGCCCGACCCATTTATGGGTCGGGCATACTCCTTTGGTCACCTTGTTTACCCGATGTGAAGTTTCACTATAAATGCGCCCCTGATATGCTGTGAACTTCTGCGATCAAATAGGCAGCTTAAAATGAAGCCCTCACTCTCCATCATATTTATCAGCTGCACATTAGTCATATCGGCCTGTGCCCATCAAGAAACGCCTGTTCCAACAGCCACAGAGACGAATGACAGTTCACAAACCTATCAAATCGGCGTCATGGTTGAGGCCATCTCTATAGCCTTAACTAAATCCCACGAGCCACAATCTCTCGAAACGATTAGCCTTTACGGCACAGACTCACGCTACTATGTGATGATCCGTGGCTGGCTAGTTCAGGAGCTAGCGGGTGTGCAGAGTCAGTTAGATGCAAGCCAACAATCACAGTCCAGATCCATTTCAATATCGGAGTCCGATTTGGAAACTAAACAAAAATTCATCGAACAGGTGGTATTTTTACAGCAAGCGATACGCAGAATTGATTTAGAATGATCCTCGCATCCGAAATTTGGTAAAAGGTTTTATACCATGTCGTCATCAATGTGCCTTGAATTGAAAAAACTGACAGTCTCTGAACTGACCACATACTTATATGGAATGGTATTAATATGAAAAAGGCTATCACAGCAAGTCTACTTTCAGCATTTGTCTGCCCCGGCGCCGGGCATTTTTACCTAAAAAAGTACAATATAGGTACCTTAATCTCAGCCGTCAGCTTAACGGGCTTAGTTTATTTACTCTATCAGGCGGTAGAGCGAGCGCGCGAGATCTCAGATCAGATCTTATCTGGCGCAGTCCCTCTGGATATCGAGATTATCACTCGGTTGGTTACACAGCCACCCGCTAACGCGCAATACGTTACCTTAGCAACTTGGGTATTTATTCTAGGTTGGGCTGTGGGGATATTCGATGCTTATCGACAAGGGCATGCGTTAGATAAGAAAGAGGAAAAAGCTGAGGAGCTGTAAGTTTAAGTTTTAAGTTTTAAGTTTTAAGTTTTAAGTTTTAAGTAGAAGCGAATCTCTCAAAAAAGAAAGGCCCCAAGCAAGACTGTTCATCTTAGCCTGGGGCCTTTACTTCAAACGTTTTGACTATTGCAGCTATCGATTATTTAGCTATCATTTCATCTGTCTAAGATACGGTCTCGCGACTTTCAACTCTGCTTGAGAGCCGTTGTGGTGGAGAAGTCATGCTGTATCGAAGGCGATACTGTGACTTCCCTTGCTTCAACATCATTTTTTGAAAACTGGTAATCTTTGCTCGCCGCTACGGTTTTTGAAAAATCATGTCGGCTCGAGTCTTGCTGTAACTGATTACCTGTTGCTGGCTGATTTTTTGAAAAATCATAGCTAGATTTGGCCGCAGAGGTTTTTGAAAAATCAGGAATATCTGCAAAAGCAGACGCCGATGAAAACACAAATACTGCAGATAAGGCCACGCTGGTTAACAACTTCATATAACACTCCAATCTTTTTGACCACAAATATGTAACAACCACTCTAGATTAAATTACATCATCAGTGAACAAATGAATTACATTTTATGCAAATTGATACATTTATGTTCAAAATGATAAAAAAAATGAGCCAGAAACATCTGCTATTTCTTTGAATAGAAATAGCGTTCTAGGCTAAAAATAGATGTGAAGTTAAGCGATTGGAGGGCGATATACTTGAACTGACTCGGCAGTCTGAACTGACCAGAAGCGGTTGGGCATCATTTCTGAAGATGTCGACTGCATTAAATCTAATGAAGACTGAATAACGATACCAGTCATCGCAGCACAATGTGTCACACAGTGGCCGCTGGCCAATATGATACAAGATAAGTCACCTTGAACACGCTGGTCTTGAGGGGAGACTGGGCTAGTTGCAATATCAGCACCGAGTGAGGCTGTTTGCTGGTCAATACCAGCTAACTGAAATGCCGATGGCTGCGTCGCGACTTCATGGCTCACCGAATGTAAAAACTCAGAAGTAGCCATCGCAGGGGACAGAAGATTCTGGCCAACTAACGCGATAAATAACAGCAGATGTATGATCTGTTTTGCCATGACTTAAATTATTCAGCCTTAAAAAATGCTACAAGGAATAGATGACACAGGGATAGACATTCAGCCCAGTGAATAGTTCAAAAAAACAGGCTCTAGTTCCTAGGTCCTAGAGCCTGATACTTATTTCCTATAGATTTTTCTAAATCGGTGATCCCGGTGGCATCTTTAGTGGCTGTGGGATTAACTTAACCTTAGCGTCTTTTAATCCGCTCTCAACACCTTCAGCAAGCCAGGAAAAATGCGCTGCCTCATAGGCACTCACACGTTTTACTTTTCGCTTAAGTTGCTTGAGGGTATAACGCAGTCGATCGGCAAGCTGCGCCTTTACTTCGGGTCGTGTCTGCTTAGCATGATAACTCGTCAGTATCTCATCCAATATCACAGTATTTACCCGCATCCATACACCTTGTTCGGCGCCTGCAGGAATATCGTCATATAAGGTACTGCCCAATAGCTTATCGACAATGGCAGGCACAGATAGCTGCTCCCTGTCGCTGATATAACCTTGATTCACTCGATTCAAACGCTGGGGTGATAACAATTGTTGTACCGTATGTCGGCTCAATACCTCCGCCATGCCTAGCGGATCTGTGATGACGCCCAGGCCAGAATCGAAACCCTCACGCGTTTTGCTATAGTTGCCCGCTTTAGGCACTAAAGCATCTTGCAGTGACTGCGAGATTGACAGTGTTGAGGGGCTCAAAGTATCAAGCAAGGCATCAAGTGCACTTCTTTGCAGCTGAGGGGCTAAATAGTGCCAAGACTCGCCGTCGATACCTTCACTGTAGCTGTAGGTTGTGCCGCCTATAAATTTGGCAGCCGCGGTAATTTGGTAACGATTCAATAAATAAATCGGTACAAAGATATCGCTTAGCTCACCTCGTGGCTGACCTTTCAGCAGTGCATTAGTCGAAAAATCTTCGATGGCTTTTGAGCGTATCTGGCCGATACGAATGAGCTCGGCAACGGGATCATTGCCATTATCCCATAGGCTGGCATAGGCATTACTGGCACTCTTTGAACGTGAATCAGCCTCACCGATATAACGCAGTCCTTCCGCTTGAACCTTCTGCATCAGCTCCGTGAGCTGTACTGATTCTTCTGCTTGGCTGGCAAACTCACGGTAACCATATTCGACAATATACTTATCCCAAGCACCAACCCCGACTCCATAAGGCGCCGATATATCGATCTTATCGCCTTTCAGCGTCGCCTGAGGATGTGGGTAGTCCATCACAGATGCATTATCGTTACTTGAAGCTGCAAAGTTATGATCGAAGCCTAAGGTATGCCCCACTTCGTGCGCCGAAAGTTGACGGATCCGCGCGAGTGATAACGCCATGGCAGCATCTTCTGCCGCTTGCCTATCTTCCCATCCAGCTGTCAGGCCACGGGCAATAAGATGATCTTGGCGTACACGTTGGCTACCTAATGTCACATGCCCTTTGATGATTTCACCGGTTCTTGGATCGGCAACTGCAGAGCCATATGACCAGCCTCGAGTGGCTCTGTGAACCCACTGGATCACGTTATATCGCACATCTTGTGGATCGGCATCTTCAGGCAACAACTCAACCTTAAACCCACCAATAAAGCCTGCTTGCTCAAATGCCGTTTCCCACCAGCTGGCCCCATCGAGTAGTGCACTGCGCATTGGCTCAGGCACTCCAGGATCTAAGTAGTAAGTAATAGGCTTAATCACTTCACTGGGCTCTGAGCCAGGATTGACTTTCTGTAAGCGATGACGCAACAGATGGCGCTGCTTAATATCTTGATTAACTTGGGTACCATAATCTAAATATTCATCAGAGAGATAACCACTCATAGGATGATATTCACGGGCCACATACCCCTCTTCTGGCAGCTGAATAAAGGAGTAACGCAAACGTACCGACATATGATTAGCGTCAGGGGTAACCTGAGCGACATAGTTACCCGCTTTAGCACTGTTAAAGGTCAGCAGAACATCCACATCACTATTGCGCTCAAAAGACTTAACGCCTTCGGGAATAATAAGAGAGCGTGTTTTGTCGAGCTGATAACTGCCTTGTTTAGTGTCTTCTAGCACCGCACTGATACCGTGAAGATCATTAATGACCAAATCATTGATGGAGACTAGCGCTCGCTTGCCATCTATCACCTTACCGCGCCAGAGAACTGATTCGGCAAAAGCCTCTTTAACCGCTCTTTGCTCAGCGGCATTATCTGTACTGGCACGATACTGAGTATTAAGTTGTTTTAGGATGAGATAGGGACCGTGACGCTCAAATTGCACCATGCGGGTATAACCTAGCTGACCACGGTCTAAGCCAATATCATTTGACCCCACGCCATGGGGCAGGCTGGTCAGTAACAAGAAAGGTTGATCGAGTTTATTGGCTTCTAAATAGAGTTCGCCATCGACTTTAGAATAAAACAGATTAATAAAGCCCTTGGCTGACTGGCTTTTTTTAATAATGGATGCAGTACTTGTTGCTGCGGCGACATCGACGATGGGCATGGATAACAGTGCTATCGCCAATGCGAGATTGTAGGGTTTCATTTTGTCTCCTTGAATGAGGCTCTGGCAGTATTTTATGCTCAACAATTCAATATTATTTTTTGTTTTATACCAATGAACAAATGTTGAGATACTGTTGTAATTTTGCACTAAAAACACTAAAGGGATAGCTTAACAGCTATCCCTTTAGTCTCAAGTGCAAATCATTCATTTAGCCCGTAGAGATTAAATTAGTTCTTGTTTAACTTAATCAGTGATCGGCAGAACTGTCAGCCTTAACTCACCTCATCTTTCAGCTTGATCCAGTAACTCAAGGTATCAAACAATTCATTAAGTACTATGGGCTTAGTGATGTGAGCATTCATGCCTGCTGAGAGACTCTTTTCTCTGTCACCAGACATGGCATGAGCCGTCATGGCGATAATCGGCAACTCTTGCAGACTAAAGTGTTTTCTGAGCTCTTTGGTGGCCGTTAAGCCATCCATGACTGGCATCTGAATATCCATCAACACCGCATCAAAACTCTTCTCAGCAATCATATCTATGGCGATTTGACCATTATCAGCCACATCGACCTCATAACCCGCACTTTTAAGTAGTTCGGTGGCCACCTGCTGATTGATAAAGTTATCCTCAACCAGAAGCACGACACCAGCATGTTCATCTATGCTCTCTTCCACCGGTATCTCTTGTATCGGATTCAGTTTTGGCTCATCGGCGAAGGCACCGATAATCTCATCGAACAAGGCAGAAGCCTTAAATGGCTTTTGTAACATGGCGTAGATGTTGGAACGATCGGCGTCCTCCTTCAATGGCTCAGCCGCATAAGCTGTCATCATTATCACTATCGGACGCTTATCTAAACGGCCATCAGCCACCATACGGTCCAGCTCTTCGATGACTTGAATACCATCCATTTCAGGCATCATCCAATCGAGTAGCAGAAGGTCGACCGACTCTTTTTCTAGCTTATACAAGGCTTCAGTACCATTAGCGGCAGTTTCAACATCGAAGTGAAAATCTCGCATGACTGCAGAATATATCTGTAAAGCAGTAGGGTTATCATCGACAACCATGGTCTTCAACTGACCTAACTTTTCAGGCACTATCATGGGCCTGATTTCTGCTTCCTCGGCAATTTCAAAGCTAATGGTGAAGCTAAAGGTACTTCCGACTCCCATCTCACTCTCGACCTGCATCTGGCCACCCATCATAGACACTAAGTGTTTACTGATAGATAAACCCAGTCCGGTGCCACCGTATTTACGCGTGGTCGAGCCATCTGCTTGAGCGAATGCATCGAACAAACTTGCCTGCTGCTCTTTACTGATCCCGATCCCGGTATCACGCACCCAGAATTTGAGTGTAATGCGGTGATCTCGCTCGCCCACATCTTCACAGCCAAGTTCAATTTCACCGCTTTGGGTAAATTTAACCGCATTCGAGAGCATGTTAATCAATACTTGCCCTAAACGAAGTGGATCCCCTTCCAAGATCAAACCAGCGGTTACCGGTGCATAAAGTAACAGTTCGACACCTTTCTGCTGTGATTTAAGCGCGTTAAGATCCAGCGCATGATCCAGCACTTTATCCAGTGGAAATGCCACCCGCTCCAGCTCTAACTTACCCGCCTCAATCTTAGAAAAATCGAGAATATCATTGATAATTCTTAGTAGTGATTGCGCAGAGAAGCCCGCTTTCTCTAAGTAATCTTCCTGTTTAGGAGTTAGGTCGGTTCGCTGCGCCAGCTGCAACATGCCAATAATGGCATTCATGGGCGTACGGATCTCATGACTCATATTGGCCAAGAACTCACTCTTGTACAGGTTAGCCGACTCAGCATCTTGCTTAGCCTCAAGCAAGGCCACCTCGTTACTCTTGTGCCGAGTAATGTCTTTGTGAGTTCCTACCATACGCTTTGGCTGATTATCGGCTGTATACTCAACCACACGGCCACGAGACAGTAACCAGTGATATTGGCCACTCTTGCCCAGCATCCTAAATTCAATATCGAAGGCGCCGATAGGATCGGATAAATACTGCTCACGGTACTCTTGCACACGGATTCTATCGTCTGGGTGGATCAGATTATCGAGCGTCGATACCAGTGCCGGGAACTCATTGCTCTTATAACCTAGCATTGAGTAATAAGCCGGATTACAGATAATTTGCTTAGAGTCCAGATACCAATCCCACAGACCATCTTCTACCGCATCCATGGCCAGGTGATAACGTTCTTCCGAGAGCCTTAGTTGTTCAGCAGACTCATACTCTCGAGTCACATCACGCCAGACGGCGATCAAGCCAAGTAGCTCGCCACGTCGATTATAAAAAGGCAATTTCAAGGTATCGAGTAGCACAGGCTTACCCGCCAGCTCGACTTTCTCCTGATAACGCAGAGGTGTACGCTCAGACAAGACGCGCTCATCCTCAGCCCTGATCCGAACCGACTGTTCATCCGAACTAACCTTTATCGTCTGTTGACCAATCATTTCACTTTCGGTGTAACCCAGCATGCGCTCAGCCGACTTATTACACCCTAGGTATTTGCCCTCTTTATCCTTGAAGACAATAGCTTCAGGGATCGCATCGAGCAATGAACGCAGTAAGGCGTACTCCCGTTCACGACGCTCTGTGGTCTCTTTGAGCCTATCGGTACGACGGGCAACTAGTTTATCCAGCCTTCTATTTTGCTCGGCCAAGTGTCTAGTGTATTGCTGGTTTTCCTCAAAAATACGACTCACCAGCAGGAACCATGGCTCCCAACCTTGTGAGATCTGCTCAGGTGGCTTGCGTGGTTCCTGGGAGCAACCTTCTAGGTGGCTCAAGAGTCGTGACGCCGGATTAACGAAAGAGCGTCGAGTCTGCCAATGGACTATGGTGACCAATATAGACAAGGCCAATACAACCAGAATGAAGGTCAGCTCCAGTTTCTCCCAGGAGTCCTTAAATAGCTCATTTCGTTCTTGCAGATAAAGCAAACGCCAAGGGGCGTTCTGTAGAGCGACTGAATGAATGTAATAGCCATTACGAATGATGCCTTCATGAGCATCAAATAACTCAGACTCAGGAATAGAGTGCAGCTCTGAAGGGATCTTCTGGCTAATATGATAAACACGGCTGATCTCAGTACCGTCAATATCACTATGGGACAGAATATTATTGTTTTGATCCAGCAAGATAACGGTACCTGGCATCTTGAAATAGAGACGGATTTGTCTGGCGAGTGATGCCAGTGTCATGTCTAGATTAATTGAGCCAATAAACTCGTCTTGCAGGTAAATGGGCACACCAAGCGTGGTCAATAATCCCTTATCTGTTGGATCGACATAAGCCGGACTCCAGAATACGCTACGCTGGGGATTCATTGCAGGTGTGGCTAACTGAAACTGATTTTTATTGAGCAGCTCTTCCCTAAATCTTTGCTCATCCGACGGCCAGGGAAAATAAGACATGATGCGGCGTTTAGAGATGTAGTAGATAGAGGATGCTTTCGGCGCGGCTTCCGTCGCGACAGGAAATGACAACGACAGCTCGAACAACATCTCTAGCTCTTGATAAAACTTATCACTACGACCATTAAGAGAGCCTGAACCGGTAATGCGCCCCATATTAGTAAAGGGCTCACCACTCTGGGCATAGCTGGGCTCTAGAGTAAAATATTGGCCACTCTCATTGAATTTTTCATATTGGGGTAAGCGGTCTTTTCGTACCAATTCACCTAGCCTTAAGTGATCGACAGCAACGTTTCTAAGACTCTTTACCGCACGAATACTCGACTCAAGCAATAGATCGATCTGCAGGACATGACGGTCAACCTGCTCTTCTCTTTGCTCCATAAGCTGTGTTTTTTGGCCTTCAAAGAAAAACCAAGCGGTGATCAATGCCATGATAATCACACCAATATAGGTATAAAAAACAGCACGATTGTAGTTTTTCTGTATCGGGGACTTCAGTTGAAGATCCGGCTCAGTCGATTTCATTCATGGCCCTTGAATAAGCCCGCACTTCCTGCACCGACTCTAAATTTCATTATCAGTATAGTATCAGGAAGATAGCTGAATGGAATACATCATATTAATCTAATAAGTTAACTATTTTCAGATAAAGACGTTCGCTAAACACTCGACTTACAGATAGATAAAAAGATAATGACAATTTTACGATTTAGCTACATCTTTTCTCAATCAATAATCACTGACAAAAAAGCCCTCCTAAATTAATTGAAGGGCTTTCTTACACCGATTGGCATAAGTGACGTCTTGTCACTTATAAGTTTTCTTCGGCAAACTCTGCCAAACGAGAACGTACCACGCCATTGAGGTAGATATTAGCGCTGCCTTCAAAGTCTTTAAAGCGCTCTACGATATAGGTTAACCCTGACGTTACAGGAGTCAGGTAATTAGAATCGATCTGTGACAAGTTACCTGCACAAATCAACTTAGTGCCCTCGCCCATCCGGGTGATCATCGTTTTTATCTGCGATGCGGTTAGGTTCTGACATTCATCGAGGATCACCACAGAGTTTTGAATCGAGCGTCCACGCATAAAGTTGATCGACTTAAACTGAATATTAGCCTTATCCATGATGTAGTTCATGCTACCACTTGGGTTAACATCATTTTTATGCAACACCTCTAAAGTATCGGTAATCGCCGCTAACCAAGGGGTCATTTTCTCCTCTTCAGTGCCGGGTAAAAAACCAATAGACTCGGCAATTTCAGGGGTATTACGGGTCACGATTACCTTGTCGTAGAGTCCGCGCTCAACCACCATCTCCAAGGCGGCAGCCATGGCTAACAAGGTTTTACCACAACCTGCTGGGCCCGTTAAAATAACCAGGTCGATATTGGGATCAAGTAGAGCCTGTAGCGCCATCCCTTGGTAGATATTTTTAGGACGGATCCCCCAAGCATCCAAATTGAGCAATCTGTCTTTACCTAAGTCCAGTAACTTAAGCTGACCATCTACTATCTGCTGAATTCGGGCGCAAAAATTGGAGTCTTCATCTAACAAGTATTGATTAATATAGAAATTTTCATCGCCGACCTCAGAGACTGGAATCGTATGTACTGTATGTCGGCCGTGATTTTCAGTTAATACGTGTTCTTTTCGCTCCCAGAAATCACCTTTAAATTGATGGAATCCTTTGGTTAAGAAACGAATGTCATCGATAAGTTGATCGGTGCGATAATCTTCGACCTGCTTTATCCCTGCCCCTTTAGCCTTGAGGCGCATGTTAATGTCTTTGGTGACCAGAACAACATGGCGAGGGTGATTAATTTTCTGCAGGTGAAGTGCGGTGTTAATAATACGATTATCGTTGTTATCTCCCGGAAGGGAAGCGTGAGTCATTTCGAGTTGATGGTCTGGGAAAATAGCAAGCGTCCCGCATGCATCACCATGATCTTCTCGCCGAGGTAAGCTGACCCCCTGAACAATCTCCTCTGGTGTGGTTTTGCCACCGAGAATAACCTCCAGAGCCCTGATGGCTACACGAGCATCTCTGCTAACGTCTCGTTTTCTATCTTTTATTTGATCCAGTTCTTCCAGAACTGTCATGGGGACAACTACATCGTGCTCCTTAAATGAATAGATAGCTAAGGGTTCATGTAGTAATACATTGGTATCCAGTACAAACAACTTTCTGTCGTCTTGTTCCATGGCGCCTCCAATTGTGTCTCTCAATTTTATTTTGTGATTTACACGGCTCCCAACCCTTAAATGAGTCTTTAAAAATAATAATACAGATAAAATTTCAGTGAGCACTTGTAAGAAAAAGTCGCTATCACCTTGATTTCATACTGCCACTATTAAAGGCCTGCTTCAATCACTTGCTTAGAACATTCTATAATCGAGACTCAACTAGTTAGATGACACTGCTATTACAAATGGCAAAATATGAATTTGTTTGTATAATTTGTAATCACGACTATAAATATTTAAGCTAACAACAAGCAGATTCTTTAGCCCATTAGCCCCCTTTACCTAGGCTAGCATCCTTGCACTTTTAGGGAGTTTAGGTAAAATACGCGCCCTTTCGTGGTTCACCCGTAGATGAGAAATAGTTAATGCCCTTTTCCTTAGGTCAACGCTGGATAAGTGATACAGAATCAGAACTTGGTTTAGGTACTGTAGTAGGATTAGAAGGCCGTATGGTCACACTAATGTTTCCAGCAACTGATGAGAACAGGTTGTTCTCACGCGCCGAAGCTCCCCTAACTCGAGTTATTTATAATCCTGGCGACAAAATTGAAAGCCACGAAGGCTGGAGTCTGACCGTCAGTGAGCTTGAAGAAAAAAATGAGCTCATCATTTACCACGGCATTCACACAGAAACAGGTGAACAGGTCAGTCTAAGAGAGACCCTGCTTAACCATAATGTGCGCTTTAACAAACCACAAGACAGACTGTTTGCGGGTCAGATAGACCGTCTTGACAGATTTGGTGTGCGTTATAACTGTCAGCTTCTAAGAAATAAATTAGCCACTTCAGACCTACTCGGTCTACAAGGCCCAAGAGTCGGTTTAATTCCTCATCAGCAGTGGATTGCCCATGAAGTGGGTCGCCGCTTTGCGCCACGCGTATTGCTAGCCGATGAAGTAGGCTTAGGTAAGACCATTGAAGCGGGTCTAATTATTCATCAGCAGCTGCTCACAGGTCGTGCTGAGCGTATTTTAGTGATAGTTCCTGATACGCTCCGCCATCAGTGGCTCGTTGAGATGCTGCGTCGTTTTAACCTTAAATTTTCTGTATTCGATGAAGACAGATGCATCGAAGCTTACGCCGACAACGACAATCCTTTCTACACCGAGCAACTGGTGATCTGTTCACTTGAATTGCTACGTAAAAAGAAACGTCTTGAACAGGCATTAGAAGCCGATTGGGACTTGATGGTTGTCGATGAAGCTCATCACTTAGAGTGGGCCGAAGATGCACCGAGCCGTGCATATCGCGTCGTTGAAGCTCTCAGTGAAGTGGTGCCAGGCGTACTGCTACTCACCGCAACCCCAGATCAACTCGGTCATCAGAGCCACTTCGCTAGACTGCGCTTGCTTGACCCAGATCGTTTCTACGATTACGAAGCCTTCCTCGAAGAAGAAAACAGTTATAAAGATGTGGCCAGCGCAGCCGAAGCACTTGCCAGTGGTAATCAACTGCCGAGTGATGCTGTCGCCAACTTAACTGAGTTGCTTAGCGAAAAAGATATTAGCGCTAGCATTGAGTTGATTCAGGCAAGTGACGCCGATATCGACCAACAACAAACTGCCCGCGATGCACTGTTACAAGATCTGCTAGACCGTCATGGTACTGGCCGCGTCTTGTATCGTAACAGCCGTGCGTCAGTTAAGGGATTCCCGACTCGTATCTTTAATGCCCACCCACAGGCAATGCCGAGTCAATATGTCACCGCCGCCCGCGTTGGTGTGATGATGAATGGCCACTTAGATACTGCTGGTAAGGTTAAACAAGCCCTAAGTCCAGAAAAAATCTACCAAGATTTTGATAGCAATAGTGCAAGTTGGTGGAAATTTGATCCTAGAGTCGATTGGCTCATTGAGTTCTTAAAGACTCATCGCAGAGAAAAAATCCTTATCATCGCCAGCCAGGCTGAAACAGCATTGAGCCTGGAAGAAGCACTACGCACCCGTGAAGGTATTCAGGCAACCGTCTTCCACGAAGGCATGTCGATTATCGAACGAGATAAGGCCGGCGCTTACTTTGCTCAAGAAACCGGTGGTGCTCAGGCTCTTATCTGTAGCGAAATTGGTTCTGAAGGTCGTAACTTCCAGTTTGCCAGTCAGCTTGTCTTGTTTGATCTACCACTCAATCCTGATTTGCTAGAACAGCGAATTGGTCGCTTGGACCGTATTGGTCAAAACAACGATGTAGAGATCCACTTGCCTTACCTTGCAAACACGGCACAAGAATCCTTAATGCAGTGGTACCATCAAGGGCTCAATGCATTCGAACAAACCTGTCCAAGCGGACATATTTTGTTCAAGGAATTTTCTGAACCTCTGCTTTCTCAGCTGATCAACCAAGATGAAACAGAGATGCTGGTGCTTCTCGAAAGCACGCAAACTCGTTACCAAGAATTGAAAATAGCGATGGAGCAAGGTCGCGATAAACTACTAGAGATAAACTCTCATGGTGGTGAACGTGCCACTAAGCTAGTTAAGCGCTTAGCCGAACGAGATCAAGATACTCAGCTGATCGGTTCTGTGATCCGCCTATGGGACATTATCGGTGTCGAGCAAGAGGACTGCGGTGAAAACAACATAGTGCTTAGGACCAGTGAACATATGATGTTCCCGACCTATCCAGGCCTATCTGAAGATGGTATGACAGTCACGTTCGATAGAGATGTTGCACTCTCAAGAGATGACATCGCCCTCATCACTCAGGAGCATCCGATTGTACAAACTGGTTTAGATCTGATCACCTCATCTGAGACCGGAACGACCAGTGTTGCAGTCTTAAAGAACAAGGCTCTGCCAGCGGGTACTATCTTCCTTGAACTGATCTATATGGCCGATGCATCCGCGCCTAAATCGAGTCAGCTGTACCGTTATCTGCCACCAACGCCAGTGCGTATCTTGCTGGATAAAAATGGTAATAACCTGTCTGATAATGTCACCTACGAAAGCTTCGATAAGCAACTGAGTGCGGTTAATCGTCATATCGCCAGCAAGCTTGTCAATGCTTCACAAGCTGTGTTGCACCCTCTGTTCGCCAAAGGTGAAGAGTTTGCCCAGATTGAACTCAAGCTTCTTGCTGATAGTGCACGAGTGAAAATGACCACTCAGCTTACCAGTGAACTTGAGCGCCTTGAGGCATTGAAGGCTGTCAATCCTAACATTCGTGATGAAGAGATCTCTCACCTTAAAGAGCAGATGACTGAACTCAATGGCTACCTTGATGACAGCTTGTTACAACTTGATGCAGTGAGATTAGTACTCGTGAGTCACGTTTAACAATAACAAGTATTTAGACCCCAGGTGCTAGCACCTAGGGTCTATCTCTTTGGTCCTTTTCACTCTCTTAACCTGTATATCCTGTTATACTTTCATTACCATTTCCTTTATCTCTCTCCTCTATCGTTATGCGCTTATCTGTCTCTTCAGTTCTCATATTATCGCTCTGCTTTACTTGCTTATCGATAAGCTTTACAAGCTTGGCTGCCGATCCTGAAACTAAGACCTCTAATGAAGAAACTGTCGAGAAGAAAATTGAAATGCGGGCTAAATATGACTATCTTCCTCCAGAGGAAGTTATCGAGATAACGGTGGGCAAGCAGAAGAGTGAGATATTAGTCAAACCATGGAGTGGTAAAAAGAAGTTAGGGGCTGCCATTTTAATTGCGACCCCTGGTATGGGAGCTGATGGCGCAGGCTTAAATGCCTATCTAAGACGTGAACTAAACTCTGCAGGCTGGGCAACGATTGCCATAACACCGCCGAAAAATGTCTCTACACCTAACTTCACCACTAAACCAGAGGATATCGTCGAAGCAGGCAAGGCAA
The DNA here is from genome assembly GCF_007004545.3 of Shewanella eurypsychrophilus. Taxonomy (NCBI): domain Bacteria; kingdom Pseudomonadati; phylum Pseudomonadota; class Gammaproteobacteria; order Alteromonadales; family Shewanellaceae; genus Shewanella; species Shewanella eurypsychrophilus. Next base: position 5,220,412 of record NZ_CP045503.2, read on the forward strand.
GCGGAGTTCAAAAAGCCAATGAAGCGACGCGGCAATACTCAGAAGCCTTGTGGAAAGAGATCCGTGAGAAGCAGACTCAGTTTGTCAGTCAGACCATGAGTCAACTTGACCAACTCGGTGCCCCCTATCCAGGCAAACGCTTACTTATCACCAGTGGACAAGGCGCAGGGCTCACCATCTCCATGATTAGCAATAACCTATTACCAAAACCTGATATTTTGGTACTGATAAACCCCTACATGAAGATGAAGTCTGAAAATCAGGCGCTAGCAAAAATGTTAGCTAGCTTAGATGTTCCGGTATTGGATATCCAATCAGTCGATGGACATAGAGCCTCGTATGCTACGGTGGAAATGCGCGCCGAACTTTCGCCACAAAATGAGCCTTATCGATACAGCCAGCAAGTTTTATCACTCAACCTCAATAACCAAACATCCTGGCATACCGCATTAAAGTTGATTGAAGGATTCGCATTAAGGATCAGCAAACACTAGAAGCTAGCTAGATCCTAGAGTCTAGGAGCTAGGACCTTCACTCAATCACTTCTTCTCTTTTGTCAGCATCAGCGATAGCGCGATCAAGACGACGATGATACCCATATAGAGCAGCTCTAACATGGAAGTAGGCTTCATCTCGGTAAAGTAGGAGAACACCTTGATGATCAGCATCATCAGGATCACTTTTCCCAGCTTACTTTTAAGCGAATCTATGCTGCTAATAATCAGAATCTTACCACCAGCCTCACTTTTCTCTGCCACCTCTAACTTACTGATAAACAATTCATATAGGCCGAAAGCAAAGATGAGTAACACAGCACCTAGCAAGAAGGTATCTAATATCTCAACCACCACCATTACCAGCTCATTTCTCACTTCATGACTACTGCTAAAGATATAGTTCCAGATAAGTTCAAGCATATGGATGACATCTATAACCCCCATGATGAAAATCACGAATGCGGCGACAATACATGCAAAGACGCCCAACATAACCGAAAGTCGGCTACTCCATAAAATACGTTCAAATAAGTTTTGCATCTCGATCCTTGATTTATACCAATCGGCATAAGACTAAAAATTGAGTGGGATGATAGAGATTCACCTAAGGAAGACTAGCAGTATATGGACAGGATGTGATCAGGCTCACCTTCTAATCAACTAGAGTCTAGTAGGGAAAGTGAGCCAGTAGGAAAGCTAAGTTACCACCAAGATTGCCGCGCTTGATACGCTTTATCGGGGTCGCCTGTCTGGCGTTTTGCGGCGACAATTCGATTCTTGCCAAGCAGTAATTTAATTTGGCTAATCGACTCACGAGACAGCAAGCTTCTGATACTTGAGTTCCAGCTCTTATTGATACTCTGTTTAATCGCGGCATTGGCATCGGGCGACGTCTTAGCAAGTTGCTCAACAAGCTCAATGGCCCTCTCCATAGGAGAATCTATAACCTCAGTGACTAGACCTTTACTTAGGGCATCTTTTGCGGTGATGACACCTGCAGTCATAGTCAGCAGCATGGCTTGATCTTTTGTTACCAGCTCTCTCAAGGACACCAGCCCTGCCATATCCGGCAGCAATCCCCACTTTGCTTCCATAATCGATAGCTTGGCATCTTGCTCGGCAATGCGAATATCGGCGCCTAGTGCTATCTGCATGCCACCACCAAAACAACAGCCTTCAATCACTGCAATAACGGGAACCGGTAATCGACGCCAACCTAACGACACTCTTTGCGCTAAATTAGCATTGCCTGGTAACCACTTAAATAATAGCTTCATGGGCTGCATAGGTGATTGGATAACACTTTTCACATCGAGACCTGAACTAAAGTTACCCTTGCTTCCAGATAAGATCACCGCACAAATTGAGCGATTCTTCTTTAGTTCACGGATCACTGAATCTATCTCAGAAAACATCTCAAAGTTGAGTGCATTGTATTTATCAGGCCGGTTTAAGGTGACATAGGCCACCTGCTTGCTAATGTTAAGTTGAACGAACTTCCTTGCCATATCACCCTCGATTATTCAAACTGGTCTGTCCAGAATAGAGGTTAACATATTTGGATTATTTCACTAATAGGGATAACATATAAAATAAGTTTTGACTTACGTCAAAAAAATGACGTATCATTTTCTTCTTTTTATCCATAGTGATAGATACCCGTTTGCCTTTAAATTAAAGTCGAACCAAAAATAAAATAACAAAAACCACGCCTAAATTTATCAATTGAACCACCGAGCTCATTAATAAGTGTTATCTTGAATAGATGGGCAGATTAGGATGTTTAAAACGATAATGCCGATCCCAGTATTAATATGCGATGACTCCGCACTAGCAAGAAAGCAGATGGCAAGAACGCTTCCCAAAGAGTGGGACGTCGATGTCACCTTTGCAAATAATGGTGCAGAAGGCATAGAAGCCATCCGCGCGGGAAAAGGCGAGGTAGTCTTTCTCGATCTGAATATGCCTGTAATGGATGGTTATGAAGTATTACAAACCATTCAACAAGAAGATCTGCCTGCACTTGTCATTGTCGTCTCCGGCGATATTCAGATTAAAGCTCACGAACGAGTAAAAGCACTCGGTGCTTTGGATTTTATTCAAAAGCCTGTCAGTGCCGACGCCATCAGTAATATTTTACAAGAATACGGTATTCTCACCATTGCCTTAGGTGATGAAGTCGCTGACAGTCCAATGATAGAAGTTGATCTTCGTGACGCCTGTCAGGAAATCGCTAATGTCGCCATGGGGCGTGCTGCCGATCTGCTCGCTAAATTACTCGATGTATTTGTCTTACTACCTATCCCGAATGTTAATGTGCTCGAAGTCAGCGAGCTGACCATGACGCTCAAGGCCACTGAAGAGCACAGTAAAATTTCGGCTCTATGTCAGGGTTTTATCGGTGCTGGAGTTGCGGGGGAGGCCTTACTGCTATTTCATGACTCGTCATTTAAAGATATGGCCAAATTAATGGGGCTCGAGAATCCAGAAGATCAAAATACTGAAATGGAAGTCATGATCGATACGGGTAACGTGTTGATCGGTGCCTTTCTTAACGGTATCTCTGAGCAACTGCATATGAAGTTCAGCCAAGGTCACCCAGTTGTTCTCGGTCGCCACTGTACCGTGAACGATCTCATCCATGATAATTCTGAGAAATGGTCCCGTACTTTAGCGATGGAGATTAACTATCGGATCGAACACCACGATATTCAATGTGACCTGCTCCTGCTGTTCACAGAAGATTCATTACCGACGCTTAATTATAAGCTCGGTTATCTGTTAGATTAAGTTGGGCCTATCTATGTCACATGACCGAAGCGCAATGAACGAACTCCACTGGTTGATCGATATGGTTCAAACCATTGAAGTTGGCCTAGTGGTGCTAGATAAGAATTTTGATATACAGCTTTGGAATGGCTTTATGGAGAACCATAGTGGTGTATCTCCAAACTCCATTAAGGGAAGCAATCTATTTGAACAGTTCGACTATCTGCCTGCCGACTGGCTAAAGCAGAAGATGGAATCGGTATTTCTTCTTAAAAACCGCGCTTTTATCAGCTGGGAACAGAGACCTTACGTTTTTAAGTTTAAAAATTATCGTCCAATTACCGGGCGAGCCGATTTCATGTATCAAAATGTCACTCTACTGCCCTTATCTTCTCTTACAGGACAAATCACTCATATTAGCTTAATTGTGTATGACGTCACTGACGTTGCCATCAATAAACTGCAGCTTAAAGCGGTCAACGAACGACTAGAGCACTTGAGCCAAACCGATGGACTCACTCAGTTACACAATCGCAGATACTGGCAGATATGCATGCAGAAAGAGTTTGATCGTCATGCCCGCTATGGCGATGCTACCAGCTTAGTCATGTTTGATATCGATCATTTTAAAAAGGTCAATGACACTTATGGCCATATGGCTGGCGATAAAGTGATCCAACATATCTCGCATATCCTCAAACAGTCATTACGTGAAACAGACTGCGCTGGACGCTATGGTGGTGAAGAATTTGCCGTTGTTCTAGCTAAAACCAGTGCAACCGATGCGTTAACGTTTGCTAATCGATTAAGACAAAAAATTGAAAATACCGCGCTAGTCTTTGAAGGGAACTCGATCAAAGTCACCGTGAGTATGGGCATTAGCGATCTACATGAGCAGGTAGAAAATAGTGGCCAATGGTTATCTTTTGCCGATCAAGCACTTTATGAAGCTAAAGAAGCTGGCCGTAATCAATGCATGATCTACAAGGCTAAATAATCGATACCGGGACCAGAGTCCTGAACATTGAAGCATAAAAAAGGCCCACTACCCGGGCCTTTATCATTGTCTAAAACTAAAGCCTACAAGGCTTAGTCTAGGTTATCTTCATCAAGCTCTTCGTCCTGCTCATCATCACGTACTTCACCGTTCTCATCGATAAAGTAAGTACCCCAACCGTCATAATCAACTTTTTGCTTTTTGGCTAGCTTAAGTAAGCCTTCACATGCTTGATCAAGCAGTTCAACTTCAAGTTTATGGCTTGCAACAGCATCAAAGCAGTAGATAACAGAGCCATCTTCTAGCTCCATCTCTTCGGCATCATTGACTTCAAAACCTTGCTTAAAAGCGTCAACAGCGGCTTTCTCAAGACGATCGAAGTTAGTTGATGAAAAATGATGCTCAATTGTGTACTCGGCATCAGGCTCTGAACCGTCACCAAGAATAGCTTCGACTATTTCTTGATTTTCCTGTTTCTGTGCCTCTAGTAAACGCTCAATTGACATGGTGACTCCCAATAAAATAACTGCGGGGATTATATCTTATCCCCAGAGCAGTTCAAAGTACCGCTAGAGGCAATAAAAAGCCTCCATATAGGAGGCCGTATCTATTAGCGTCTTTTTAGATGCTCAAACCATTACTTAGCCATTAACGCTGTGGCCTCTTGATTAAGCTGCGTTAATCTCGCTGACATAATCGTATGAATACGAGAAGACAACTCTTTCACTTGATTCTTCGCGAGTCCCTTTGTCTCAATCGGGTCCATCATCTCTATGATAACGACACCATTGTTCCAACGGTTCAGCTTAATATGCCCTTGATTGGACGCTAAAACTGGCACCATAGCAACGCCCGCTTCAATCGCAGTATGAAATGCGCCTGACTTAAACGGTAATAAACCTTTACCACGAGATCGGGTACCTTCTGGAAATATCCAAACTGAGAGGCACTTATCTTTAATTTTTTTAGCCGTTTGAGCCATGGTTTCAAACGCTCTATTACGATTCTTTCTATCGATAAGAATGTTTCCAGACAACCAATATATTTGGCCAAAGAAGGGGACCCATGCCAGACTCTTCTTACCTAAACTTACTGTTCCTTTAGGAACCGCAGCTGTATGTGTAAACATATCAAAGTTATTTTGATGATTAGCCAGATAGATACAAGGCTCTTCTTGCACCTTAGCTTCAGGCTTACGAACGATAACTTTAATACCGAGTACAGGAGCTGCATAAGAAAAAATCTTAGCTAACATGTGTACATTGTCACGATGGCGCGGTCGCATTAAACAAAAAAGACCACCAAAAACAAACGCTAGCAAAAGCATTACAGCTAATATCAACGATCTGAGGATTAAAAGCACAACTATCTCCCTTGATTCCAGTCGCGACAGTATAGCCAGCAAGCAGATTCGACTCAATATAAGTTTACATATGTAGTCTGAGATCCGATGACACTAAAATAATGTTCAGACACCCATTCCAAGATCCGATCCCATAACGGTATTGTTTACATACCCAGTTTGAGATACGACTCATCGTTCCATAGTAGGACACCAGAGACATTTGAGTCTAACGCTTCTGACTTAATTAGCATGTCATTTATTACGAATTTACTACGCTAGTCGCAGTTTTCTGCTTAGGTTTTATCGCCAAAACAAATCTGAACAAGATAGCACTAACAGCCAGCGTCGCCACAATGGCGGCTCCGCTCGGCAGGTCTAATGTCGCCGATAAAATCAAGCCAAAGATATAGCCCATCAAACCCACAGAATATGCCGCCACCAACCTATACTTAGAGCCAAATTTATTGACCGCCAATGCCGGTAAAATCAAGGTACTAAAGACTAAGTAGACTCCAACCAGTTCGACAGATAACGTAATGACAATAGCGAAGAGTATGTAGAAACCACTGCCATCGAGCAGTTTAGGTTTTAAGTAAATCACTGACAGTATTATAAAAGAAACAATAGCAGGAAGAATAAGTTGAGACCAATTCACCCACAATATTTGGCCTGACATCAGCTGTTTAAGCATCTCAGCACCATGAGGGTCGTTAGACAACATCAACATAGCGGCAACGGCAGCAAGCACATAAAAGCAACCAATAATAGCTTCTAGCTCATCGGCCATACACTTAGATAACCAAGCGATAAATCCTGCTCCAGCAAGAGCAAATAAAGCCGGCATCCATACATTGGAAAATGGCAAGTGCTCAATATCATGGTTAAGGTGAGCGACGATAGCCCCCAATGCCGCAACTTGGGCTATGGCCAAATCAATAAAAATAATACCGCGTTTTAATACCTGCTGGCCAAGTAAAACATGGGTCGATAAAACTAATACACCCGCAGCTAAAGCGGGTAATAAGATTGAAATTAAATTGATATCGAACATAGGCGAATTCTCGCTTATTGTAATAGAAAATAAGGGCAGCCGATAACTCAGCTGCCCTTATGCAGATTGCTCTAGCGAGTACTTACATCCAACAAGAGATCTAACACACTGTCATATAAGCTAAACAGATCTTGACTCTGATCGTTGCCACCCACTGACATAGGGAGCACCTGAACTGGCAGATTGGCACGTTCGCCTAACCAGTTCGCCCCACGTTCGTCTTGGTAAGAGGCCACAATAATCGCCATCACATCACCCGCTTCGGTACGTGTCAGCAAGCTAGCAAGATGACTGCTACTCGGTGGCAGACCTGGCTTAGGCTCTAAATCGGCAACCTGCTCAATTCCCACCCAAGTAAACAAATATTTAAAGCTTGAGTGGTAAGCGATAACTTTCTTGCCTTTCAAAGGCTCAGCTTTCTTTTCCCAAACAGGAATCGCTGCTGACCATTTATGGCTAAAGCTCTTCAGCGCAGATTCATAGCTGGCTTTTGAATCAGGATCGATGGCAATGAGCTTAGATGTCAGGCCTTGTGCCACCTGCAACATTCTCTCGGGAGAAAAGTGTAGATGCGGATTTCCTTTAGCATGAACATCACCCATGCTGCGGTCTACGGACTTAAGTTGATCGATTGTCTCCACTTGCTCCGCAGCATAAAATAACCCCTGATCCGTTGAACGAACCTTAGCGTTAGATGACTTCATTTGCAGCATAGGCAGCCAACCAATTTCCAAATCTGCACCAGCACAGACAGCGATATCCGCCTGACGCATTTTAGCGATTAGACTCGGTCTGGCTTGAACCTGATGGGGGTCCTGCATCGCGGTCGTCGCCGAATAGATTCTGGCACTAGGTGCCAGCTCCTTTGCCAGAGCCGCGTACTCAGGTTCACAGGCAAAAATATTTAACTCGGCAGATGCGATACTCGAATAACTCACTACTACTGCGGCTATCGCCGACTTTACTAACTTAGAATTGATGCGCACCGTGAGCCCCCAGAGTCATAACATATTGAAGAGTTAACACATTGTCATCTTCGATACCGAAGTAGTTTGTGCCTTGTTGATTGGTGTACTGCAGGCGAACCGTAGAAAAATGACTGTGGTGCCACGCTAGGCTCACTTCCGTTTCCTTTAACTTCTGAGGGTCGAAATGATCGCCATGAAGCTCCTGCACATCGGTTTCACCATAACGAACACCAGTCGACCAGTTAGGGCTAAGCTGATACACACCGCTTAGATACCAGCCCTGCATATCATCGACACTGTCTGCAGAGTGCACATCTGTATCATGACCATCTTCCAGCGGCGCAAAGTCGGTAACTTTGAAGTACTCGCCACTGACTGTTAGATGTTGGTATTTGTAGTTACCATTCGGCGCCCATTTATAGACAAAATCGGCAATATAGGTATTTTCGCCAGTAAATGTTGCACTATGACTATGATCATCATGGCCAGCCTCAAGTGCTGCATGATCTTCATGTTCACCCTCTACCATACGGCCATTTTCGTTGCGCATATAGCTTAAACCAGCCTGCCATGAGCCATGACCAATATCACCACCAATCTTGGTATACGCGGTGTAAATACCTATGTTCTTATAATCGCGCTCAGCATGATCATCATGCTCTTCGAAATGCTCGTCACTTTCACCACCAGCGGCACGCATGTTATCGCCCTTAAAGCTCTCAAGTCCCATGGTCCAGTAAAGGTCTGTCGGCGCAACATAGTTAACACGAACACCATCGTCGAAATAATGGCTACCTAAGAAGGCACGGTACGCAGCAGGACGATCGGAGAAGGCATCGGTATGAACATGTTGGTTATTCAGGTAACCGACATCCGATAGGAAACGACCAGCACGGATAGAAAAACCACCAGGCATAGCCAAGGTTTGAATAAATGCTTCCTCTAGACCAAGTTCAGTTTCGCCATCATGCATCTCAATAACAGCGGTTAACTTACCGTAAAACATATCATCAATATTGGCGCTCATAGCGAGCTCAGTATGACCTAAACCGAAGCCTTCACCACGCTCTGCCATCGGTCGCTCTGTGTTTTGGTAATAGCCATCGAGTACTGCACTGATAGCTGGGTTTGTCAGTGTCGGATTATCAGCAAAAGCCGAAGTCGAAAAAAGGGCGCATGCAGCAGCGACGCAAGATATGCGTTGATTTAAAACAGTCATTTGTCTCTCCAAAATACAACAATTGTCCCCTAACATTCTTATGAATATTAAGTAATTAGGTGCTAGGTGGACATAATCAAAAAAATTATTACAAAGTGCTGAGTTAACAAATTAGCTGAATCACAAAAGTAATTTAGAATAGCCTAAACTAGCTTTGCAAAATCAATTGAGCACAAGAGCCCGCTAGCGTCTCTTGCTACAACTGAAAATACAGTTAAAAAAGTTAACGAAAATAATTTAATTTACGCTGCTGGAGGCGCGCGGCTATGGAAAAAACTAACGTGTGACGCTTTATGTTCACATAACAGAAAGGAAACGGTTTCGAAGGTCTGGGTAGATGCCTGTAAACTAAAAGGCGTTGTAGGTAATAGCTTATTGAGCTGATGCTTATGGAAACATAAGGTACATTCACCTTGCGCTCCATGATCAATATGCTCAACGCTATGGACTGAGGCAGCAAATGACAGGCAGATCAATATGGCTGAAAGCCATATTGCAATTCCTCGTCTTATACTGTTACTGACCATAAATACCGCCGTTAAAAACCCTAGTAAACCTCTTATCTCTATGTCGATACGAGATAAAATCGCGGTCAAGTTTATGCAAACAGCGAATTAAGTCAAGTTACCCTTTTAATAAAAATAGCTAATATTCATGTTATAAATGTAAGAAAAATACATGCAACATATGCTAAACCTCGTGAATCAGTAACAAAAATCAAGTTAGATAACATGATCAAGGTCACTTAAACTTGGATCATAATTAATACTGATTTAAGCTCTAAAGTCTAAAATTGCAACAGATAAGCCAATAAGCCTAATCCTATTGAGCTGAGATTTAACCCATGGGGGGAGTACAGATAATGTTAAAATTCTTACAAGAAAACGGCAAGATGATCTTTTGGACAACGTTTTTCTTTATCGCTATCGGCGGTGGCATCTATTATGTCGATGCTGCATTAGAAGCTCAGGTAACAGTTATCAACTAGCAACTAGCAACTAGTTAACTGGAATTGCAGTGATGTGGCCATCACTGCAATTTGTATTCTTTCGCCTTCAAACTGCTGTAAACCTCAGAGTAAGCAAGACAAGTCTATCAAATTTAATCTAAATCCATCATTTCTAGTCTATCGATACTTCTGCCGATGCTCACTGTCATCAACCACTTCAACTTCCGGAGCTTCTGCCACCTTGAGGTGATCCATCAGATGACTCACCAGCAAAACTATCACTGACACTATAGCCAATGGCGTTGTTATGTTGCGCATATCGGCTTCAAAATATCCATAAACCAATGCTGCAACACCAAAATAAAAGGCAAGCATCTTTAAACGAGTCAAGATCGGGTTTTTCCCCAACCACGCAGTGCAGTGCGGACATTGAACCTGAGCATTAAGCCCTTTACCACGTTGGTTTTTAACGGCATTGACACCGAATGGCTTACAACAATGAGTACATAACACAAGCAGGCTCTCTAAGCTTAGAAATTCGGTGACAAAGTTTAGCAGAAACGGAGGGGGAAATAAGCTTTCGTTTCTCAAAAAACCTCATTGCAGACTTCCCATAAATGGATCTGTTGCCCATTTATTTTAAAATCAAATAACGATAATTTGTTAATGAGAATTTACAGGCACTACTGCAAAGTAATATTATAAGCGCCTACAAAAGTAACAGGATTTACCTATGTATCGCACGCTCATCATAATGATGCTCGCCATCTGCTCTGTCTCGGTAACTCAGGCATATGCAGAAGACAGCAAACTTGCTTTAGAACTTAGTGCCCTACAGCAATCTATCGACCGTGACGTAAGCCAATTACGTTTAGATCAAGGTGAGCTTTCGCAGTTTACCGAATACCGAATTAAGCAAAAAGCAGACAAACTGCATCAAAAACTCAAAGAACAGATGGGAGTTACACCATTAGATATTGAGCTACTCACCCCTTATGTCACAGAGCAGATCAAGTTTCTTCAAGCCGTTGATGCCCACTATGCAGCGAGTATCACTAATCTCAAGTCTCAGCTTGGCAAAGGTAATGATGCCGAGATCATGATGCTATTTGCTAACAGAGAGATGGAGCGTGATGACCTACTCCAAGCTAAGTTAGACGTTTTGACTTGGGCAGAGCAACTTTCAATCAATACAGGTGATATGAAAGCTCAGTTCACGGCAAATCTGTTACAACGTGCCGATACCTTAGATAGTTTAGTGCATTACACTCAAGATAAATTGAAAGTAGCAGTGGCGGATGCAAGCTTAGCGGGTAAGGATGTCTCGAGCGAACAAACGGTTAAAGTCACTCAGCTTAACGAAAGGCTGAGCCATAGCAGTTCTAGCTTAGGTGTCGCAGTCGAGCTGTTAGATACATTAGGACAGGATACTTCAGAGCTGAAACAAACACTGTTTAGTACTTCCGGTGATATTACTCAAGATGTCCTTAACCTAGATGTTGCCAGCAGTTTAATTGAACAGTGGTTTACTAGCGCAAAAACTCAGGCAATGGAAAATGGTCCGAGTGTGGTATTTAAGCTATTTATCTTCTCCTTGATCCTATTACTATCTAGCCTAGTTGGTAAAGGCGTAGAGAAGCTCGTCAAGAAGGCTGTAAGCAACTCAAAGCTTAAGTTCAGTAAATTACTGCAAGACTTTTTTATCTCACTGTCTGGTAAGGCCGTATTCACGATCGGCCTGCTCATTGCCCTGTCGCAATTAGGCTTCGAGCTCGGTCCATTGCTAGCAGGTTTCGGTGTTGCTGGTGTGATCATAGGTTTTGCATTACAAGATACCTTGTCTAACTTTGCATCTGGCATGATGATCTTAATCTATCGTCCTTACGATGTCGGCGACCTGATCAACGCGGCAGGTGTCACAGGTAAAGTCAGCCACATGAGTCTAGTATCCACCACGATAAAGACCTTAGATAACCAGAGACTGATTATTCCGAACAATAAGATCTGGGGCGATACCATTAACAACATTACCGTCGAGCATCAAAGACGGGTAGATATGACGTTTGGCATTGGCTATAGCGATGATATCGAAAAAGCGGAGCGTGTCCTCAAGGAGATCATTCAAGCACACCCTAAAACGCTTCAAGAGCCAGAAGCTATGGTAAAGCTGCATACTTTAGGCGAGTCTTCGGTAGACTTTATTGTTCGCCCTTGGGCAAGACCTGAAGACTATTGGGATGTTTATTGGGATATCACCCGTGAAGTGAAAATGCGCTTCGATCAAGAGAACATCAGCATTCCGTTCCCACAACGCGACGTACATATTTATCAGAACTAGTTAAATTTAAGTTCTAGGATCCAGATCCTAGGAACTTAAGCCTAGGAACTTATTTTACGCTAATCCAACAATTTCGTCTTGTTCGTTGATATCGATATTCAAGTATCCCGGCTTTATTCCAAGACCCGGCATAGTCATCACTTTACCGACAAGCGCGGTAATAAAACCTGCACCAGCATTGATTTTAAACTGAGTAATTGGCAGTTCAAAGTCAGCGGGGATGCCCTTAACTTTCGGATCGTGACTAATTGATAATGGTGTCTTTGCTACACAGATAGCCAGTCCATCCAGCCCCATGGTTTTTATCTGAACCAGTTGCCGCTTAGCCTCATCGGATAGCTTGATGCCTTTAGCGCCATAACCAGACTCGGCAATCGTAAGCAGCTTAGCCTCAATGCTCGCCTCTAAGGGATAGAGAAATTTAAATTCAGAGACCTGATCTGTGGCATCGGCAACCATTTTGGCCAAGGCTTCAGCTCCTTTAGCTCCCTTTGCAAATGCCTCACTAATTTCACAACCAAAAGCCGATGTATCGCTCACAGCCGATTTTAACCAGCTAATTTCAGATTCGGTATCAGTTGGAAAACGATTAATGGCCACAACGACAGGAACACCGTATTGGCTGACATTATTTATATGCCATCTAAGATTAGCAAAACCCGCCTGTAGACGGAGCATATCTTCCTCGTTGATATCGAGTTGAGATGTTAACCCTGAGTTAGCCTTGAGCGCTTTTAGGGTAACGACCACTACCGCGGCATCAGGCGCTTTCCCCGACTCTCTCACCTTGATATTACAGAACTTTTCAAATCCCATGTCTGAGCCAAAGCCACCCTCTGTGACCACAAACTCAGATAACTTAAGTGCGATTCTATCGGCTATAATGGATGAATTCCCATGGGCAATATTGGCGAAAGGCCCCGCATGAATCAAACAAGGATCACCCGTTAACGTCTGCATCAGGGTAGGCTCAATGGCTTGGCTTAATATGACGGTCATCGCGCCTGCGACACCAATATCTTCCGCTGTGATCGGCTTGCCCCGAACATCTAACGCCAATATCAGTTTAGCGATGCGCTGACGCATATCTTTAAGATCTCGACTCAATGCAAGGATAGCCATAATCTCAGAGGCCGCGGTAATATCAAAACCCGAGTCATGAATCGGCCCATTATTGTCGCCAAACCCTACACTGATATTTCTCAGACTGCGCTCATTATGATCGACAACACGACGCCACAATATCTGCTTAGCAGATATATTCAACGGTTCGCTGCCAGCTTGCTCAATATAGTCTTCTCTGGATAGTCGGCTCTCATGAAAAAGGCAGGCATCGATGGCTGCTGCAGCTAAGTTGTGAGCGCTGCTGACCGCATGAATATCTCCCGTTAGGTGAAGATTGAGTTCCTCCATGGGCACAACCTGAGCTAGCCCCCCTCCTGCCGCGCCGCCTTTAATACCAAATACAGGTCCCATGCTAGGCTGACGAATACAAGCCGTCGCTCGCTTGCCTATGGCATTTAAACCTTGAGTCAGCCCTATGCTTGTGACTGTTTTCCCCTCACCAAACGGAGTCGGTGTCACGGCAGTGACAATCACCAATTTGCCTTCTAGGTTATCATCGAGACGCTTTAAAACTGATAGATGTACTTTGGCTTTCGACTCACCAAATGAGGACAGTTCGCTAGGTTCAAGACCCAGTTTATTGGCTATATGTTTGATGGGACGAAGTGTTGCTTGGCGTGAAATCTCAATATCTGACAGCATTCTATTGCTCCTCTTATTAGAGATGTATAGGGTAAGCGACCTATAATAGGAGCCAAGAATATAGTTGATCTCGGTGGCAGGCTAAATAGCTAAACCGTGATTAATGCTGCTTAGTTAAGCATTCATGAATCCAAATCAATAAATGGTAATCTAGTTGAATAAATTAACGTCGGATTAAGGAAAGGGTATGGCAACGACATCAGAATCTCACCGTCAGGTACTTATCGACACACATTCGCATCAGCCTCAAATTAAACTCTCTGATTTCATCGCTGGTTTTTGGCGAATGGATAGCTGGGATATGTCTGCTCAGCAAAGGATCCAACTCATCGAAGCCTATATTGATCTCGGAGTCACCAGCATGGATCATGCCGATATATACGGCCAATTCCAGTGTGAAACTTTATTTGGCGAAGCGCTGGCCCTAAAGCCTTCGTTGCGAGAGCAGATACAGTTAATCAGTAAATGCGGGATTAAACCCGCTTTCGATTCGATGCCTGAGCGCTATGTTAATCATTATGATACCAGTAAAAGTCACATCTTAGCCTCAGTCGATAACTCTCTCACTCGATTACATACAGATCGACTCGATCTACTGTTGATCCACAGACCCGATCCCTTGATGAGTGCCCACGAAGTGGCTGAAACCTTTAACCAACTCAAGCTAAGTGGCAAGGTTATTCACTTTGGCGTATCTAATTTTAGCCCTGCACAGTTCGATTTACTTCAGTCCAGTCTCAATCAGTTTGATATCAGTCTAACGACCAATCAGATAGAGATCTCACCACTGAATATGAGCAGCCTTAACGATGGTACCTTAGATCATTGCCAGCAACATCATATCTCCCCTATGGCATGGTCTTGCTTAGGTGGGGGGAATATATTTACCGGCAAAGATGAGCGCTCTATCAGGCTGAGAAAGCAGTTACATAAAATTGCCGATGAACATGGGATCCAAGATATTAGCCAAATTATCTATGCCTGGATATTGGCACTTCCCTGCCAGCCTAAACCTATTATCGGCAGTAGCCAGCCCCATAGAATAGAGTCAGCGATAGCGTCTAAAGCTATCAAACTAGACAGACAGCAATGGTTTAGCATCTGGCAAGCCTCAACAGGACATAGCGTACCTTAAAGTATGATTTTAGTTTTCCTCTATGTAGCTAAACCTATAGGTACTAGGTACTAGGTACTAGAGGTTGTTACACCGCTTTATTACAGATAGCAAAAAGGCGCCTGTAGCGCCTTTAAAATGAGTCAGTCATGAGTGTGAAGACTACAAAAAGCTGATCTGGCCAGAAAGATGCGGTCGACGACCTCGTGCATCTCTAAGCTCAAACATGAGATTATCTTCATCGATTTCAGTATCGAAGCTTACATCCGACGGCATAAACAGAGGCAACTTGAATGCCACATCGACTGTACAGGGGCGATCACCAATTTGTGGCATCATCTGAGCGATACAGCGAGCTTTAGACCACATACCATGGGCTAACACGCGGTCGAAACCGAAACGTTTTGAGAGTACAGGATGCAGGTGAATAAGATTGTAATCACCCGATGCTTTAGCATAGCGACGCCCAAGGTCCTCGGCTAGACTCCAGGTCTCAGCAGTATCCCAAGCCATGGCATTCGCTTTAGGTGGGCGCACACGGCGCTTACTGTTTTCGATGCGATAAAGGTAAGTCGACGAAGATTCCCACACCAATGTTCCATCAACAAAAGCTTTCGATACAAGCTCAAACTCCAAACCTGAATCCGTCACTGTACTCGTCGTTAGCATACATTCAATATCAAATTTCTCATCGATACTTAAGCCACGGTATTGGGTGATACTGTTTCTGAGATGTATCATGCCAAGCAGAGGGAAAGTGATCGCTTCATGAGTAAAAATAACCGCGTGTAAACGGAAGGCCATCACGTACATATAGGTCAATGGCAGGTTTTTACCGTCGAAATCGAAGCCACACACTTGAGAATATTGTGTCACTTTATCTGACGATAAACACACATTAGAACTTGAGACATAGATCTTCGGCAGTGGCAGCTCATTCCAACCAGGCTTGCGCCCGAAGAAGATCTTACGATAGAGGGAAAACAGAGAAGGCATCGCCTTCAATTCAATCGAATAATCATTTTCCACGTTAACCGAACCTTTCAAATTTCAACTCACCAAACCAATTTCTAGCTGGCGAGTATACCTTAAAGTCTGTCGGCGTGTGTTAAATTCAAACATATTTAATCTGTTTTAAAATTATTTGAGCGTACAGATGACTTAGAGGGAATAGCTTAACAAGACTGATTATAAGAGCAATTAAGCTAAGTTTAACAAGGCTCTTAGCGAGGTTAACTAAGAGCATACTCGTTAAAATCAAAACAGTTCGACCTGATTATCCTCTTGCTTCTTAACGATTTGCTTCAAGTAGACTTTTTCTTCTGACATCATCTGATCGATGCGTGCAGGTGATAAACGCTTTAGCAAAACTTTACCGCTGTTAGGGTGAAATAACACCTTGCGTGGCCAAGGACCGCCTAAATCTTCTCCCTCTATGGCAATTCCTTCAGTATCTAAATATTCCTTCACAAATTCGATATTCGATTTACCCACATTAAGTACTGAGGATTTTGTCATCTGTGCACCGCCAAAGATTTTGGCCTTCAATCTTTGCCGCTGACCTCCAGCACTCAAGATACCATTGATAAGTTGCTCCATCGCCAAGTTGCCATAGCGACAAGAATAGCTCGTTAGTTGATGCCAATCTTCATGTAGCTCCTTTTCAGGAAGAAGGAAATGATTCAAACCGCCGATGCCGAGGAATGGGTCCCAGATACAGGCAGCCACACATGAACCTAATCGCGTAAAAATTAATTCGTCCTGAGAAGAGATATAGAAGACACCGGGATCAACTCTTGCTACAACCTTGCCATGCTTATTATCCCAATTCCTGGGTATTTCCTCGAAGCCTATTCGTGGTGGAGGTATTGCGACAGCTTGCATTCAGCCTCCTTGCTGTTTGATTCTCATGCTTAATGAGCCCCAAGTATAGTCAGTCAAATGCAAGCAAGCCCTAATACTTAGTCATTATTTATCCCAGTTAAATTTAAAGCGATTCAGTCGATAAATTTGAGGGTATGATTATTCGCATGCTTGCTGCCAGCAATTCTTTACCTTGGCCCCGTGCTGGTTAAGCTCAATGGGAACACTTCTTCCTCCAACAAGATGTCCAGCCCCTATGACGATAAACATCGGCTGCTTGGTGGAAGTATCTCGCATCAACTCTCTAATTTTTATTGCCATATTGACGTTACGTTGCCAGAGAAGCTTTTCTAACATTTGGGTGTCGTCGCCTTCTGACATCTGGCCTTCCATAAGATCGGCAATATGCTGCTCATCCCCACTTCGCCATGCGCTAACTAAGCCGTGCATATCCTCATCAGGGGATGCAATTGCTTCCCTTACCATTTCCCACTGGGAAGCTTCATCGAATGAAGCCAGTAACTTGAACTGGAATTCAGTACTTTCCAGTTCAAGCAAGGGTCTGCCCTTATTTTTTGATATCAACACTTGATCGACACCATAATTCGCACTGTAACCCAGCTCTTCGAATCTATTCATGCCCAGTTGCATTGATTGTAACCAAGGGGAAAAATTGGCAAGCGAGGCACATACATGAGCCTTTGTCTTACAATATTCTTCTAAAACGGCTTGAGTCTCCTCATCCATTTCTAATGGATGTAAGCCATATTTTTTTATTAATGCCATTATATCGGCACTGGCAGCATCGGCTTCGACCACCAGAGAAGCTGCAGAATCAAATTTAGACTCGATAATCTCAGCCATGGGATAAAAACTTGCTTCCCCAACGTGGATGGACCCTAGCAAATACGCCGTTTGACCTTGATACTCAACTTGGAAGAAGGGAGGTTTGTCATCAACAGCCGCTTGGATCGGTGAAATATAACCAGCACATAGCAGCGCCCCTAGAGCAAGTAATAACTTATATTGACTTGTTGCCATCTTATTAGCCCCTTATAATCGCGATAATTAAAAGTTTATCCAATGAGAGGCTGTTATGCCACACACACGTGTAATTGAACAATTAAAAGAAAATCTACAATCAGCCTACCGCAAGTCCATCGATGCAGATGGCAAGCTTGATGAACTAAAGAAAGCGGGTCATGTGAAGTTCAATACTATTTTCAGTCAAAAGGAAGGCTTCTCTGCCAGCAGCAATCGCTTCAAGCCTTATGTTCAAGAGCTTGCCGATGAATTAGACAAGTTGCCAACAGATCCAGACAAACTGCCTGCCGCGCTGGCTACGTTTGTAAAAAAACTCGCCACACTGATCCAGACATTGCAGGCGTTTAAAGAGCAAGCCAAATAGATATAAACATAAGTATGCAGCCACAAAAAAAGCTAAATAAGCCATAATCTTATTTAGCTTTTTAGATTAACCATAATCACTCATTTTTACATCAAGCGATAACTGCAATCACAGCTTTGGTTTTACCGTTTTTTTCATCCAATCAGCCAGTAGCTTATCTTCAAATCGTAATGGCTTATCATTCATTCTGCCAACTGTATGCATAAATCCTAGGTCGGTAAGTTTTTCATCGCCAACCATAACGACTTTATCCCCTTCTAGAATTGAATAACTGAAGGTGATACGTGGAGGATAGATATCTTGAATAACACGGATATCATTCATCGTCGCGCCAAAAGTGGGTCGAACATCACCAGCGAGATCCAGATCTGTCACGATCATCTCTAGCTTTTGCTCCGGCTTAAGGATTTTACCCGCCTCTTTATTGAGGTTTTTTGTTAAGGTTTCAAACGTACGAGCCTCATATCGAGACTGAATATCGCTTGCAGCCTTCACATCCCGAAAACTTTTGGGATCTTGCCAAGTGATCTTAACCATGCCTTGTTCGGTCACAGGGTTTTCAACCACCTCTTCAGCAACCGCTATACCTGAAAGCGCTGCACCAGAAACCATAGTTCCCGCTAATAGTAAGTGAGTAAATTTCATATGAGCCTCCTAGGGCTTAGTATTCTTTATGGCATTTATCGTACAAAATCTAACCTGAATATTAGCTTAATGCAAAATAAAAAATAAAAATTCAGTTGTATAGCACACCATTTATATAAGACCGTAACATGAATGAGTTAATTACATATTATTGATCAAAGTCTGTATCAAAATTTATCATGCCTACTTAGAATAAGCCCCAGCTATAAATATTCCTAACCAGAGAAATTATGAAAAACGCCTCCTCGATCATCTTTGTTGTCCTGATCTTTACGATCCTTGCGGCGACACTTTACCTTATAGCAGATTCAGAAAAGAGTCCGTCACCGGAAACCTGGTCCTCCTTTGTCTATACCAATGGTTACAATTCGGGGCGCTACAAAAAAGTTGATGATTTTGAAAGCTATCAAGCTTGCCGGGAGTTCTCATTAGAGAAATCATTCCAGTTTGAAAATGTTCCCTGGGAATGTGGCCTAAGATGTCGTTTTGATTCCAGCCGACAAGGGTTTCAGTGCGAAACGATGGAAAGTGATTAGCCCACTTATATTGAAGATGAATTCAGCCAATATTCAAGTTCACAGTGATAACATAGCACCAAATGTTCACCCTAGTATTATTGAGATTAACGATGACTTCATCACTAAAAAATATTCTAATGATTGCTCTATTGACCACATCTTCAATGGCAAGTGCCACTGAACACACCACATTGGATATCGATGAGAGCACTGCTACTGCCGATGAACTACTGGTTCAGTATGAAGCAATAAACGAAGAGATGGATGCTGAATCTCAATTGGAAAAAATTGAACATCAGCTAGATCAAGAAAATTTAGAGCTATTACAGCCTATCTGTATTGAATATACGATCGATATCGATACTGGTGAAGAACGCTGTACCTCGCAGTAATACCAAATTGGTATAATCCCCCCTATCCCTGACAAGTAGTGCGAGGCAAGCTCCTCGCTCGACTTATCACCTACTGATTGGTATTACATAACTTACCCCGCAACAAGTCTCCCAAAATTCAACATCGCCAACATTTAAGTCGCTCATTTTTCATTCAGCTTGGGTTCAAGGTTAACCGTATACCATACGAATCAAGTTAACGAGCAGATGCTCGGCTCTTACGAGAGATACTCTCAAAAAGAGAATTTAGACACTACCAGAGGATGACACCTCTTAACGGTTTTCGACATACCGTCTAAGAGTCAACGGTTCCGAACCTGGTCACGACTACTATTTTGGAGACAGTTTATGAGCCACTCAATCACAAAAACTAAAGTCAATTTCTCTGGTAAAATCGCACTTGCTTCAGTATTTTTGATCGCTGCAATGATCACAGGACAAGCCCAAGCGAATCAGTTCACACCATCGGAGCAAGTTGCTGTTGATCAGCATTTAGAAATTATAGCTAACCAACAAGAGCTTTCCGATGAAGCTATGATTCAGAATCAACAACAAGATTTTGATGCCGGACTAGAATCAGCAGAAGATAAGTTTATGAATAGTATCTGTGATGAACACGGACGTGAATATGATAATGCTACAGAGGTCTGCTACGAGCAGCAATAAACTGAAAGCAATAAAAAGCGAGGCTAACCTCGCTTTTTTGCTATCAATACGGTAGCAATTAAAATGGAAAACGCTGACTCAATTGCGGATATTCAAGCTTGAGTTGCTTCTTCTTAGTGGTAAATTTCTTCCCCTGAGGCGTCGCCTTACCTGAAGGTACAAAAGGTAACTCATCGCCTGTTCTATCTTCGAATATCTGACCTGCGATCAAATCATACTCATCTAGAAAAGGATAAGGATAAGGATAACCATCTTTCTCGGGCCACTCTGGCAATAGAGCCACATCATCTGGACTGGCCACAACTTTTTCATACCAGTCTTGCCCTAATGAAATCAGAAAACATCTAAACTCAGCAAAGGCATATTCAGAGTCACAACCTGTAATAATATACGCCGCCCCCCACACAGACCAAAAATAGCTTTTGCGCATCTGCTGTCCAAAAATCTTATCGAACTCTAGCAGGTCTTCATCACTTAATAGCTCAAGTTTAGCCTTGAGATTATCAGCTAAACTAACCTGATCTTGCGTGGCTGTTTCTCTTGTCACCAGTTGCCAAAACTCTGTTTCAGTCATCTTTAATGTCTCATTGAACTACTGCTTATGGCTATTCTAACCAATCCTAATACCAATCGGTATAAGAAAGTGGTCTGCATTTTCTTCAAAAAAGAGAAGACCTTCGAACCGCTATTATCATAAGCTAAATAAATACCGATATCGCTTTGACATGAATAACCGAGTTTCTTACACTCGCCCACTATTAATCTTACCCACGACCCCATGGCGAACTGAGAGATATTCAATGAAAAAACCACCTTTAGCTTTATCTATTCTCATGTTCCTTTACATCATCTTAGCTTCAGTCGCTCTGTTTAGAGCCATCAGTATTCAAAGTGTGGATCTATTTTCTTTGGGTGTGATCCCAGTATTAGTTGGGCTCATTTTAAGAAGTCGCTGGGCAAGTATTATTTTTAAAGTTTATCTCGCCATTCAGACACTCGGACTATCGGCACTCGGTGGAACAGCAATCATCGCCTACCAAATTTCACCCCAAGATGTGAAAGTTGTCATCGATGGCCATAATATTCCGGTTGCCGCCGTGGCAGCCATTGCTATTGTGCTGCTTGCCTTTCAAATCTACGTCGCATTAGCCGGCTCGACAAAGCAGTACCTTCAAGCAGAAAGAGTTATCAATCAAGATGACTAGCTTGCTATATAAACTGCTCGATAACTAGTTAATCTTCGCCATTGACACTCAATCGATAACGGCCATTTCTAGAGCCTATTTATTAACTAAGTGGCTGATGATTCGCCCAACAGACCCGTTTTGGTGATGATTTACTCAAAAATTGACCTGAAATGCTAATTCTACTACCTAAAATGCTTTAAAAGTCGTAAGTCTTATGGCATGTTACGTAGAGCAATTACTAAGTATCTAATGTGGTTAGCTTAATTAAATCTACGGAAAGAAGAGACGATTCAAATGAATAAAACTGAACTTGTTGCAAAAATGGCTGAAAGCGCAGAACTGACTAAAGCAGAAGCTGCACGCGCACTTAAATCTTTTGAAGAGACTGTGACTGAAGCAATGAAGAACGGTGATAAGATATCTATCGTTGGCTTTGGTTCTTTTGAGACAACTAACCGAGCTGCACGAACTGGTCGCAACCCACAGACTGGTAAAGAGATTCAAATCCCAGCAGCTACAGTGCCAAAGTTTAAAGCTGGTAAGACCCTGAAAGACAGCGTTAACTAAAAGCATGTACTGATTAAAAAAACCTCCTCTCTGGAGGTTTTTTTATGTCCTTTTATCAAAGCATTGCACAAATAACGGGCATGCTTGCGCTAAAATAATCCATCATCGACCCTTTCTGACAACTTAATATCACTAATTAGTTTAAATTCAGCATGTTATCTTATGGCACGATACTCGCAGCCTTTAGACCAAGTCCACTGCTAAATACCAATCGGTATATATAACAATTCAATCGCAGGGATAAATCACTAAAGGGAATGATCATGAAACAAGCATTAATATCTAGCTCCATCTTAGCTTCGACCATATTCATATCAGCATCTGCTGCGGCCACGGTCACTGGTAATGTCGGCGCAACGTCTAACTACTTATGGCGAGGCGTGACCCAAACTCAAGATACGGTTGCCGTACAAGGCGGTGTGGACTATGGGCACGAAAGCGGACTCTACCTGGGAACTTGGGCATCCAATGTAGATTTTGGTGATGATACCAGTTATGAGCTCGACTTCTATGGCGGCTATGCAGGTTCAATCGGTGAAGATTTTGGCTACGATATCAGCTATCTCTATTATGCCTATCCAGACAGTGATTCTAGCGTAGACTTCGGAGAGCTTACCGCTGCGATTAGCTGGAAATGGTTTAGCTTAAGCTATTCGCAAGTGGTTAACGCTAGCGACGATGTCGCCAGTGACCCTCTAGATAATACCGATATGAGTTATATTGATGCTGGAGTGAGCTTACCGCTTTCTGAGACCTTGTCGATTTCCGCACATTATGGCTACTCAACAGGCGATGTTGTCACCGCATGGTTTGACACAAGTAACTATGCCGATTACTCAATATCTCTCAATAAAGCGACTGATTTTGGCGATATTTCATTTATGCTCAGTGATACAGATCTCCAAGGTGATGATCCTAAAATTGCACTTGGATATAGCTACAGCTTCGATTTGTAATTTTTACAGATGATCTTTGGCAATACTATTAAGTTAGCGTTTGCTAAAATTGTGATCTGAACCCAGTTGAGTTATCGCTGCCATGGCGATAACTCTAGAAGATAAACATAATAAGCACATAAAAAACAGCAGCTAATCGTAGAACAGTCTCGAATAGAACCCGCATAAATCCTTTTTTTGGCTTCTGTAAATAATGTTAAATCGATCCCACTTTTCCTTTCAATAGCCTGATATCTTTCTTATCAGCGCTTACTAATATGATGCTGGATATTTGCCAACTCAACAGAGTTAACATCCTAATCTACGGCGCTTTTTTTAATAAAGTTCCTGACATATTGTCAGTCTCATTTTCTACTCTATGGCCATATTACCTAGCCATGAGTATTGCATAATTAAGGAGTTTTTATGGCTCAGATTATTGAACTTGTACCCAACGATGCAGAAATAGAAGCCTTCGCCGCCCCTAAGAATCAACTCGCAGCGGATGAATTGAAACATAAGCGTGAAGTCAAAAAACGTTTAGAAGTGTTACTCGCCGAAGCCGAATTACAACGTGCTATGGGTGGCGACTTTTACTGAACAAGATCGGATGCTCAAGTACTACAATCCCTGATAGCCTAAGCATCTAGAAGTGGCTTATATGGGGAATGACCTCAACAGTTAACATGTCGTCACTATAAGTTCGATGACATGTTTTCAGGCTATCTTTATTATCAAGATTTCAATCCGATTTATTTTTCTTGAGGTAATTAGCCATATCAGACATCTGGTTATGTTTAGCTTCATCGCTAGAATATGCAGAGTCTCGCTTCAACAAATGAGCCCCGGCTAGCTTGTCATTATCAAAAGACTTAAACCCTTTTGACACGGCAAGCATTAAATCCATAAAGGCGCTCTCTACATCCTTAGGCATAACTGATAGCATCTCTATCGGCCATATTCCTTCTTTGACATCAGCATCTAAAGCACTATCAATTTTCGCCTGAACATAAATATCGCTCGGTGATAAATCCAATAAATCACACCACGCCCACAGCACGGGAATAGTAAGATCTGTTTTATCCTCGACTAATTTCATATATGTGGGATAAGACAAACCCAACTCTTTAGACAAGTCCAACTTCCGCTTTCTAAACTCACCTTTGTCTGTCTCTCTGAGTAGCACACTAACCATCGAATGCTGAGTTGGTTTGAACTCTTTTGGCATTATCAACCCTTCTCTTCTTTGATATTCAGCTTTAGCTTTTTAGCTAATGGCTCAATGGCTGCGCCCTGCAATAAGACTGAAAACAGAACAATGAAGAAGACAACATGTACCATCTCAATAGCCCCTTCAACGCCAGCGGCTGCTGGTATAAGAGCGAACACGATAGGTGTGGCCCCTTTCAAGCCTATCGATGAGATAAAAAGTCGCTTCTTCCAGCTAGCCTCTCTAAATGGCAAATAGCATATCTGCACAGCCAGAGGACGAGCAACAAACATTAGCAGTGCTGCAGGAACCAAAGACATCATAAAGACTGAAAACAGCGTCTGAGGGAATATTTGTAACCCTAAGATAATGAACATGAGTGATTGAGCTAACCAAGATACGCTGTTGAAGAAATGCTTATTCACCTCTTTACCGCGAACGATGCCATTACCCATTACCACGCCAGCCACATAAGACGCGATTAAAATGTTCCCCCCAGCGAGGTCACTCCCATAGGCTGCAAGAATAAACGTGGCCAGCACAAATACCGGAATAAGGCCGTATTCCTTTAGCTTGATATGGTTAAGCAGCCATACCCCAATCTTAGCGATAACATAGGAAATTCCAATACCGAACACAATCTGTGTGACAAGCGTCAGCCCCATATCCAAGGGCGAAACTGGTGCATCGGGGTTAAGGGCTATGGCCGTTAAGATCACCACCATGACCAGAGCAACGGGATCGTTGGTGGCTGATTCAAATTCTAATACCGTGTCGGTCTTTTCTTTTAGCTTAAGCTTCTTCGATTCCAAAATAGAGAAAACAGCCGCTGCATCGGTGGAAGAAACCACTGCAGCAAACAATAGACAGAGCACAATACCCCATCCCATAAACAGGTAAAGGCAGAAGGCCAGTATCACAGTGGTAAAAAACACACCGAATGTGGCAAGTACCCCACCCTCTTTATATGCCAGTTTTATACTGGCTTTAGAGGTATTAATACCTCCGACAAATACGATTATGTTTAGGGCAACGGCACCTACTGCAGAAGTGATCTGCAAGTTGTCATACACAAAATCAAACTCGCCATTTCCTAGGCTCAGGCCCACACCCATGAAAATTAACAGTGAGGGGATCCCTAGCGTTTTCGATGGGTGGTGCAGCAATATCCCTACTGCAATTAATAGTGCTACTCCCAGCAGCATGATCTCAAACGACATTAAACCTCCATACATTAGCTTAAGCTAAATCAACAAACAAAAATAATAGGCGAAATAAACACCGAAATCAATTTATTTAACATTAACGCTAAGTAATGTAAAAATAGTTTAACTGATGTTTTGTAATCGTTTTAAGTGATGACTTTAAGTGGTTGGCTTTGTAACTAGTTTTAACTGAATCACTCTAAAAAGTCACTCAGAGAAAGTGGCTAAGGATGCGGCTTTATTGATGGCACAACGAAAAGTGATTAATGCTCAGGTTAGGTCAAATACATAATGAAAAGCCAGCAGCTGTTCGCTACTGGCTTTTACATTAAAATCATCAGCTTAATTTATAATAAGCAAATTACACTTTAGCAGCTGCTTCATCTTCACGCTTCTTGATAAAGTATTCACGTGTCAGGCTAAATACCACAGGGCTTAGCAAGGCTAAAGCAATCAAGTTAGGTATCGCCATCATGGCATTAAGCGTATCGGCCAATAACCAGATGAAATCCAGCGAACTGATCGCCCCTAACGGCACCACTAAGATCCACAAGATTCTAAATGGCTTCACCGCTTTCACGCCAAAGAGATACTGGACACATTTCTCGCTGTAAACGCTCCAACCTAAGATGGTCGTGAAGGCGAAAACGGACAGGGCGATTGCCACTACATAGTTACCCATGGGCAACGCCGTTGAGAAAGCCAAGGACGTCAATGCCGCGCCATTCTCACCCGAAGTCCAGGCACCCGATACTATGATTGCCAGACCTGTTATAGAACAGACGATCAAAGTATCGATAAAGGTACCCAACATAGCTACTAAACCCTGTGCAACTGGGTTATTGGTCTGAGCAGATGCATGAGCAATCGGTGCACTACCTAGGCCAGCCTCATTGGAGAAAATACCTCGCGCCACACCGAAACGAATTGCAGCCCATACCGCTGCACCGGCGAAGCCGCCTTGAGCCGCCACAGGGTTAAACGCACTGTGAATAATTAAGGCAATAGCATCCGGGATCTCAGCAGCATTAACCGCAAGTACAGCCAGACCAGCAGCGATATAGAACAAGGTCATCAGAGGTACCAGCTTACCCGCCACATCAGCGATTCGCTTAATACCGCCCATCAGCACAGCGCCTACCAGCACCATAAGTACTAGACCAGTCACCCAAGTCGGTACACCAAAGTTACTGCTTAAGGCGTCGGCTACTGAGTTTGACTGGACCGTATTACCAATACCGAAACCAGCAAAAGAGCCAAACAGAGCAAACGCGGTACCTAACCAGGCCCACTTGCTACTCAGACCATTCTTGATGTAGTACATAGGGCCGCCAATGTGATTACCATTGGCATCGACTTCACGGTATTTCACCGCAAGTACTGCCTCGGCAAACTTGGTCGCCATACCAACAAGCGCCGTACACCACATCCAGAACAACGCACCCGGACCACCGATAAAGATAGCCGTAGCCACACCGGCAATATTACCCGTACCAATCGTCGCCGACAGCGAGGTCATCAGGGCATTAAAGGGGCTGATCTCCCCTTTCATTGTCTTATCTTTATCCGGGATCCGACCAGACCAGAGTAGTTTAAAGCCAGTACCTAGTTTAAGAATTGGCATCAGTTTCAAACCAACAGAGAGAAACAGTCCAACACCTAAAATCATCACTAGCATGGGGACACCCCATACAAAGCCATTGATCATACTGACAAATTCAGTAATTCCTTCCATTCAAACCTCTTCAATACTTGCTGATTATTTTTATATTTCCTGTGATCTAATGCCCAGGATATTTTTTGATTGCAACCCAGAGTACAACGAATAGTCAGGTTTTGGGAAGGGTGGAAGATAAAACTGATCGTGAATAGTTTTACGCATGCAAAACGGTAACTTGACTAATTATCTTGAGAAAATTAGCAGCTCTCTCTAGTTGGGGGCTGAACTTGTCGGATAACAAGTTTGATTCAAATCTCTTTTTGGCGTTTCATTTGGCGGGGTTGAGATGAACTTGCCGGATAACAAGTTTGATTCAAATCTCTTTTTGAAGTTTCATTTGACGCTTCATTTGGCGGGATTGGTATTTGTAGGGTTAATGCAAACCATAGCTTCAATGGTGTTTATTGCTTGCAGCAGGCTTTATGCAGATACTTCTGTAGAACGCTGCGAGTACGTCCCTGTAAGCTCGACGGTGGCATCCATGCCACCAACGTCCACAACCGCATCTACACCGGATTAATTTTCTCTTCGATTTATGTTCATAGGATAAAACATCAAGGCTTTAGTTGAATAGAGTCAGAACACTGCTCTAACTCATGTGAGTTTTGGGATATGGATGCATAAATTGATAAAGTATCAGAACCAAATTGGAAAAATCTAGGTCATTTAGAGAGATCTGATGCAAGTAAAAAATAACCATTAAGCTTCAATCTCCAACAACCCATCAAATACCAAAGGCACTGGATTCCCGCCCAAAAGCATTGCGGGAATGACTAGCAGTAAAGCTAAATCGAATAGAGAGCCTTCTTGTAAACTACCAGTGTAGATACTGCTGTGAGCTTCCAAAACAGGGATGTTTTGGTAGAGCCTCCATGGAGGGATTCACGGCGTCTCACAGAAGTACCTACATATAAGTCGCAGCAAGCGATAAGTAACGATGAAGGTTCGACTTCCAATAATCAACCAAATATCGACTCAGCCGAAAGCTAAATAAAAATGTAATCCAGCCTTCATTCTAAGGCGACTCTCTCACTATGACTGTTAATTATACCGACTGTATGATAGGCGACAGGTTAAGCTATTATTTTAATGCTTATCAATATGTTACAAATAGTAACCTCAGCCTTTCTTCTTGGATAAATATTAATTTACAGGTTAATGTGAGCTGAGTTTACGAATAATTGTTGATTTTTAAAGAAGCTATTGAAGAAGAAATTAAGAGGGAGTTATAGAGTGAGTTATGGAGGAAATAATGGAGATGATTAGTCCGGTTGAGTGGCTTGGTTATATTGCATCGGCGTTTATTGCGGTCTCATTTATGATGAAAGATATTATGCGACTACGCTTGCTAAACTTCACTGGCTGCAGCTTATTCGTTATCTATGGTAACTATATTTCTGCGTGGCCAGTGGCAGGCATGAACGCCTTCGTAGCCTGCATCAATCTTTACCACATTATAAAAATATACCGAGAACGCTCAAACGCTTTAACAGTAGCAAAATAGTGACCACGATAGGTGCTGATGGCAGCCTGCGTCTTCATTTAACAAATTAAATATCAAGGAAGATTATATGAGCTCAACAAAAAATAAAGAAACAAACAAAGCCCTATATCTATTCATCGCCGGCAGCATATTAGGCGCAAGCCTCGTTTTCGCAATATTATTCTACTAGCAGTAAAGCCAAACAATCTGCTGCAGATACGGCTTCAAGCTTCCAAAAGCATGGCCATTCTATGACATCCATGTCACCACGGTATTTGTGCATCCCTGCAGGCACCCTCTACAAGCGATAGATAACCATGAAGTTTCGATCTTCAACAACCCATCAAATACCAAAGGCAGTGGATTCCCGCCCAGAAGCATTGCGGGAATGACAACCTGTGGAGACGCTACCCACAATTTAAGAAGCTAAATCGAATAGAGAGCCTTCTTGTAAACAACCAGTGTAGATGAGGCTGTGAGCTTCCAAAACATGGCCATTCTATGACATCCATGTCACCACGGCATTTGTGAATCCCTGAATGGCACCCGCTGTAAGCGATAGGTAACCATAAAGTTTCGATCTTCAACACTCCATCAAATACCAAGGCAGTGGATTCCCGCACAGAAGCATTGCGGGAATGACAACCTGTGGAGACGCTACCCACAATTTAAAAAGCTAAATAGAATAGAGAGCCTTCTTGTAAACAACCAGTGTAGATGAGGCTGCGAGCTTCGACAGCATGGATGCTGTCGCAGAGACTACAGGGACTGTACTAGCGTCGACTCGCAGAAACATCTGCACATTAGCTCACCGCAGGTGATAGATAACCATAAAGGTATGACCTTCGAACACTTCCAAACATAAAACTAGACCTAGTGAACGAAGGTAAAAATGTAACCTAGCCTTCATTCCAAGGCGACTAATCCTTTGGTAGATAAATGCTAATTAATGCCGTCATCCCTAGCATAGCCGATGAGATCCACAAGCAGGCTTCCAGCCCTGCGACTTGATACACATAACCAGACAATACAGTGCCAATCAGACGCCCCATAGCATTGGCCATGTAGTAGAAGCCAACATCGAGTGATACGCCATCGTCACTGGCGTAATGGACGATCAAAAAACTGTGCAATGAAGAGTTAACCGCGAATACAGCACCGAAAATCATCAGGCCTGTGAGTAAACTCAGTTGTGGGCTCAGATTAAAACTCAAGGCTAAAGCTATCAGTGCCGGAATAGCAGTCAGTGCGCAGACCCAGAATAGTGCTTGCCTTCCTCCTGGCGTTGAACCATCAGATCCCATCGTTAACCTCGGAGCTTGGGTTTGTACAAAACCATAAGCAATCACCCAGAGGGCAAGGAACCCGCCGACAGAGTAGTGATCCCAACCCAATTGGCTGCCAAGGTACAGTGGCAAGGCGACTACAAACCAGACGTCACGTGCGGCAAACAGGAACATACGCGCTGCCGACAATATATTAATACTGCGACTCTTGGAAAATATCTCGCTGAACTTGGGCTTGTTTTTGGCTTTACCAAGATCTCGCTTGAGCGTAAGTAGACTCAATACCCAGACTAAGGTTAGCGCTATGGCCATGATAGCAATGGCAATTTGGAAACCAACCACACTCAAGAGCGCGCCACCAAGAAAGAAGCCCGCTCCCTTAAGAGCATTTTTAGAGCCCGTAAGTTTTGCAATCCAACCATAAAGCTGTTGAGCGCCCTTGTCTTTATCGTCAGCCTTATCGGAAGTGACCAACATCTTGATTGAGCTCTTGGCACTCATCTTATTGAGATCTTTGGCGATCCCAGATATTCCCTGAGCAGCCATAACCCAGAATATAGTCAGCATAGAGCTCAGCACTAATAACATAGCCAGCGCGGCAACTTGTAAACCAAGACCGATATTCATGGTCTTGTTTAGCCCCAACCTAGCACCGAGATAACCACCTACTAAGTTAGTCACCACGCCAAAAATCTCATAGAACAGAAACAGCATGGCGATAGACAGTGGCGTATAACCCAGTTGATGAAAATGCAGCACCACCAGCATACGCAGCGCGCCATCGGTCAAGGTAAACGCCCAATAGTTACCTGTGACGATAAGATACTGTTTTACCTGCTCAGGCAGGGATTTGATACTGGTAAACATAAGTTCCTTAGTTTCGAGTTCCTAGGATCTAGATTCTAGGAACTTACAGCTTTCTTAGCCTTATCTTGAGCTTAGAACTTATAGCTTCTTATCTTTTATCTTGCAATCCAACCATTCTGGCCAATTCAGCGGTTCGGTTAGCATATCCCCACTCATTGTCATACCAGACATAAAGCTTCACTTGCGTACCATTAACCACCATGGTCGATGGTGCATCGATAATGCATGAACGTGGGTCGGTTTTGTAATCTACGGATACCAGAGGACGCTCTTCGAAACCTAAGATATCTTTGAGCTCTCCCGCTGCAGCCTCTTTGAGTAGGGCGTTGACTTCATCCTCTGTAGTGCCGCGCTCAAGCTCGAATACACAGTCTGTCAGCGAAGCGTTGGCCAAAGGAACGCGCACCGCATGGCCGTTAAGCTTGCCTTTAAGCTCTGGGAATATGTGGGTAATAGCGGTCGCTGAACCTGTCGTGGTAGGGATAAGACTCAAACCACAGGCTCGAGCACGACGTAGATCTTTATGGGGAGCATCAAGTATGGTCTGAGTATTGGTAATATCATGAATCGTGGTCATAGAGCCGTGCCTGATACCGATCTTTTCGTGCAACACTTTGACAACAGGGGCAAGGCAGTTTGTGGTACAAGAAGCTGCTGTCACTATGGGGTGGGTAGCTTTATTGTAGAGCTGATGGTTAACTCCCATCACTATATTGAGTACCCCCTCTTCTTTCACGGGTGCAGTCACTACGACACGCTTAACTCCTTGGTCGAGATAGGCTTGCAGCTTGGCTTTGGTCTTCATCACCCCAGACGCTTCGATAACCAGATCACAACCAGACCAGTCGGTATCAGCTATCGCCTTGTTTCGGCTAGTAGGAATGCGCTTATTGCCAATAATAATGTAGCCCATACTACTAACATCATCACTGCCAACATCTTCTCCCGTCGCTTCATGCTGCCAGCGACCATGGATAGAATCGAAGGTCAGTAGATGAGCTAAGGTCTTAGCATCTCCAGCTGGGTCGTTAATGTGCACAAATTCAACATCATCCCATTCCCAAGCAGCTCTTAATGCCAAGCGTCCCATGCGGCCAAACCCATTGATACCTATCTTAATACTCATGACTCAGTTCCTTGATTGCTTCTATTACTCATTCAGCTATTGCTAACTGGTTTATCTCTACTGAAAAACTCTTAAGCTAGATCCTAGATCCTAGATCCTAGATCCTAGAGCCTAGAGCCTTTCAAGCAAATATTATGCTTCGACCGCTTCATTACCCGTATCGGCTTCATATTTTCCTCGGCGACTATTCACAAAAGCAACCAGAGTCAGCATCACTGGCACCTCAACAAGTACACCGACCACAGTGGCAAGTGCCGCTCCAGAATGAAGACCAAATAGCGAGATAGCCACGGCGACAGCTAACTCGAAGAAGTTAGAGGTTGCTATCATGCAAGCCGGCGCCGCAATCTTATGAGCTAGCTTCAGCTTCTTAGCTAGATAGTAGGTCACAAAGAAGATGCCATAGGTCTGGATCATCAGAGGAATGGCAATGAGTAAGATATTTTGTGGCTCATTGATGATCGTCTGCGCCTGGAAACCAAAGAGTAATACGACGGTACCAAGCAGACCCAGCATAGACCATGGTTTTAGCTTGCTAACGAAGCGATCTAAAGATTGCTTATCACCGTCTGACTCAAGCTTTTTACGCGTCAATGCACCTGCAACTAAGGGCAAGACGACATAGAGAAACACCGAAGAGAGTAAGGTCTCCCAAGGCACCTCAATATCACTGACACCTAGCAGTAATGCACAGATAGGAGCGAACGCCACCACCATGATGAGGTCGTTTACCGATACTTGCACTAAGGTATAATTTGGATCGCCCTTAGTGAGCTGGCTCCAGACAAATACCATAGCAGTACAAGGCGCCACACCAAGCAAAATCATGCCAGCAATATACTCAGTGGCATTTTGCGGATCGACCCAGTCAACGAATAAAACCTTAAAGAATAACCATGCCAGCAACGCCATGGTAAACGGCTTAACCAACCAATTGATAACAAGTGTAAGTATCAGCCCCTGAGGACTTTTCTTAACATCTTTGATTGATGAAAAGTCTATCTGCACCATCATGGGATAGATCATCACCCAGATAAGCACAGCGATCACTAAATTCACATGGGCATATTCCAGTGATGCCACTAAGGCGAACACATCTGGAATGACATTTCCCAACATTAGGCCAGCAAGAATAGCTAACCCGACCCAAACACTGAGATAACGTTCAAATAGTCCCATCTCTACCCCCTCTTTATTCAATACTAGCTACAGCAAGCTTTCACACGCTCAGGGCGATCGCCCATCTTATGTAAGCTGGTGACTTTATGGGCAATAAGCCCTGTGTTATTTGCACTTAATTCTACCAGTGAGTTATTTATCCACTCAGGTAATACAGGGTTAACCCGATAAAACACCCACTGGCCCTGGCGCTTATCGACCAGTAAGCCAACTTTCCTCATTTGAGCTAAGTGCCGTGACACTTTAGGCTGGCTCTCATCTAATGCTTGCATCAACTCACAGACACATAGCTCCTTCTCTTCGATGATCAACAACAGACTCAGTAATCTGGTTTCATCGGATAGCAGTTTAAAAAATTCTAATGCAGTCATTTTTACTCCATTCAAGCTAGTCTTTGGCATATAAAATCTGGTTCCAATATCTGGAACACTCAGTAAAAAATAAGATATACGCCAAAACGAATATACGTCAAATAGTATATCTGTTTATCCATATATACAATAGATGATCCGACAAAAATGAACACTGCAGATAAAATTTATCCAAGTCTTTAGTCGGCAATGGCTTTATCGGTATACTCAACGCTCAGTTATCTAAGGAGAGAGTAACTTATGGGGTTACCGCGTCTTTGCATTTCAACCTTTTCGACACTTTCTTTGATACGTGCGCTACTGATTTCTTTAACGTTAGTGTTGAGCGGTTGCAGCCAGTTTAGGGATCTGGCGAAGGACGTCGAAAGCCTAAATCAGGACTACATTCAGTATGAAGTTCAGGTAGAGGGTAGGCTCGACAGTGATACCCTCATTTTAATCCTACTCGAAGATATTGATGCTAAGAACATTGATGGCTTTGATGTCATGCTTGGAGAAAGCGACATAACACTACAGGCCGTAACATCTAGCCAATACCTATTTATTTTTATAGACAAAAATAATGATCTAAGATTTCAAGTCGATGAAGAGTTTGAGCTTATTCACCTAACTGAAGCAGATAGCAACAACCGCCTTAGCATCACTCTCAATGCCACTGACTCAGATTACCCGCTAAACCTTGTCGATAAGCCGCTTAAAGAGATCACCAACTTAAGGATATCCCAAGCAAAATTTGGTGAAGTGACTGAGCTTACTGATAATAGATTTGATAAAGAGGGAGCCAAACTGGGAATGTGGCAACCCATCACTCACCTGCAACAGGGTAACTCAGGGCTATTCTTTTTAGCGCCCTATGATAAAAACAAAATTCCGGTCATTTTAGTTCACGGCATGGCGGGAACAGCCAGAGATTTTGAGCCACTGATTCGCGCCATTGACAAAGAGAGATACCAAGTATGGGTATTTAACTACCCAACGGGCCTACCCCTATTAATGGTGGCAAAGGGGCTGGATAATTTAATCAATATTATCAAAGCAAAACACCAATTTTCTCAAGCTCATCTACTTGCTCATAGCATGGGTGGATTAGTGTCTAAAGCCTACCTCAATATCTGTACTAAAACTGCCAGCTGCGCTGAAGTGATCAGTTTCACCTCAATTTCGAGTCCTTTTGGCGGTGTCGACTCAGCACAGAATGGAGTCGATTATGCACCTGTGGTTATGCCCTCTTGGCGAGATCTGGCCCCTAAAAGTGAGTTTATTGAAGATCTATTTATCAATTCGGAGACTATGCCGCCCCACCTGCTCAATTTTGGCTTTAAGATATCTGGTTTACTCAACCAGCAGAGCGGCGATGGGGTTATCAGCCTTTCGAGCCAATTGACCCTACAAGCCCAGCAAAGTGCCGAGAAGGTACGAGGTTATGATGAAGATCATGTGGGGATTTTAAGCAATGAGCAGCTACACAGAAGTATTGCAGAATTTTGGAAGGAGGCTGAACTAAGTCAATAGCACCTGTAACCTAGGAACTATTGACTAGCAACTCAGAAAAACCTAACTTCCTGCGATCTTCATATCACTGAGTAAGATACCACCTGTGCGGATCGATGATCTTAGATCGCGATCTTTACTCACCCCAACGATATTTTGATACATGTCTTTAAGGTTGCCCGCTATCGTGATCTCTTCCACTGGGTAAAGGATCACGCCATTTTCAACGTAAAAACCCGAAGCGCCACGAGAATAATCTCCCGTCACACCATTCACACCTTGGCCCATCACTTCTGTAACGATTAAACCTGTGCCCATCTCTTTAACGAGTTCATCAAACGTTTGTCCCGTATGTGAGAGTGTCCAGTTGTATATACCACCAGCATGACCGGTATTTTTAAGACCAAGCTTACGCGCAGAATAACTGGTTAGTAGGTAAGTTGAGAGCACGCCATTATCTATGATAGAACGATCTTGCGTGGCAACACCTTCACTGTCATAACTTGAGCTAGCCAGACCACCCACTAAACGTGGCTGTTCTTCAATACTAAACCAATCAGGAAAAATCTGTGTATCGATAGAATCCAGCAAGAAGCTAGATTTACGATATAAACTACCACCGCTTATCGCACCAACTAAATGGCCCATGAGTCCGGTTGCGATTTCGGGGGATAAAAGCACTGGCAGTTCAGTCGTAGCAATTTTCCGTGCGCCAAGACGACCTAAGGTTTTTTCTGACGCTTTTTTACCAACCTCTTCAGGTGAGAGTAATTGGTTAAATTTACGCGAAATCGTATAATCATAATCACGCTGCATATTGCCATCAAGCTCGCCAATAACTACACAGCTCAAACTATAACGAGAGCTAGAGTAACCATGGAGAAAGCCATGGCTATTACCATAAACCTTGATACCTGTATGAGCATTAGCGCTAGCACCATCAGAATTTTTAATGCGGCTATCCACATCTAAAGCAGCCTCTTCAGAACGTGCAGCTAGCTCTGTTAACTCAGCAGGTGAAACATCTTGAGGGTGGAACAAGCCTAAATCTGGAAAATCCTTCGCCATCAACTCCGCTTCAGCAAGTCCATTGTATGGGTCTGATGAGGTAAATTTAGCAATGCCATCGGCAGCTTTTACCGCTTCTCTGATCGCTTCAGGGCTTAAGTCAGAAGTCGACGAACTGCCCTTACTGCCATCACGAAAGAGAGTTATACCTAACGCACCATCTTTATTAAACTCAACAGTTTCAACCTCTTTCATTCTAGTTGAAACTGACAATCCTTGTTGTTTACTAATGGCAACTTCCGCACCGGATGCGCCGAGTTGCTTGGCATAATCGAGTGCCATAGATACGGCGTCTTTTAGTGAATCCAATTCGATGTCAATGCTAGGTGTCGTCACAAATCTACTCTTTTGTTATCAGGGATCTTATTAGCATAACAAACCCAATTCCCAAGTACATTAAATAACTCATCTAGTCGATAGGCGATTTTCCTGTGAAATGTTATTATTACTGTAATTTAGAATAGAGATTTTTATATATGAAAGTAGTTGGTGATTCAGAACACTTTAAACAGCCCCTCGACCATGATGAAAATTATATCAGCAGAGCCGATATAAAACGTGAAATAGCCATATACCAGGAACTAGGAATTAAAGTTGCTAGTCTTAGTAAGACTCAGATCGACAAGCTAAACCTTGATGAGCATCTGTATGACAACGTACTAAAGACCAAGACCATCAAGATCAATACCGAAGCTTACCGTCGTCATCTACAGTATCTTGGAAAATTGATGCGTTTTGAAGATATCGAAACACTTCAACTCGATATCAAAAATGTACTGAATCAAAACAGTAATGAGAGTGCTAAATTGAATGTCGCTGAAAAGCTAAAAGATCAGCTTCTTGTTGAAGGCGATACTGCAATTCAGACGTTAATCGAAAAATACCCAGAGCTTGATAGACAGAAACTTCGTCAATTTGTGCGTCAAACGAAAAAAGAGCTATCTAAAAAACCTGATGAAGCCTCTAAAACGGCTGTGGAACTCGTTAAATATTTACGTAGTGAAACATCTGAATAATATAGATAAAGCTATATATTTAACGATATAATTGCACCACCACATTTCGTTTTCGACTTTTTTGTTTCACAAGGATGTTGCTAATGCGACTGATAAAACTTGCTTCAACGGCTTTAGTATCACTACTTAGTTTGTCTCTACTCACGGGCTGTAATGGCTCATCGGACGATAGCGGCGACAATGGTGGCAATACTGGCGAGTACGCCCTCTCATTGAGTTATAAAACCGTTGTCGATGGCAAATGTGCCGAGGCAACCGATGAGCTAAGTTTTACCAGTAATGCGAGCATCTGTGCAGTAGCAAAACTAACTCAGGGCGGCAGTAATAGCAGTGGTGGGCTGGTCAGTTACAGCGCCACGCTGGGCACCTTATCTCCAACAACTAAGTTAACGAACTCGAGTGGTATTGCCGAAGTCATTCTGACGAATGCTGACGGCACATTAGGTGCTGGTACCCTGAGTGCTGAATTTGATACGGGTGCAGCTGAAAATAATATTTTATCTGTTAGCAAAAACTATGAATTTATCGATGGTGGCACCTCTCCTGGCGAGGAGACACCTAAGATCAGTGCTAGCATCATTAACGGTGCAGCCACAGTCACTCAGTTTAAAGTCGATGAAACTGTCCAGCTGCAAGCCCAGTTTTTAGATACTTCTAGCCTAGGTATCGCAAACCAGTTAGTGACCTTTACGGCCGGCAATGTCACCTTAACGCCAAATACCGCCCTAACCAATGGCCAAGGTATCGCCCAGGTAAATTATACTCCCAGCGAAACAGAACTTGGAGCTGCCAGCCTTAATGTCTCGTTAGACTACCAAGAACAAAACTTTCAAACAAACAGCTTATATGAAGTGTTATCTGCCGATGCGATTGGCGGTGAGGGAGTGCTAAAACTTGGCCACTTCGACAGCAACAATAACTTTGTTGAAGGGGAACTCGAAACCTCACTGACTCCAATTGACGGACAATATGTTATCAGTGCAGGTGGTAGCTTTGGTGTTACTGCAACCTTAATCAACCAAGCCGATGACGGCACAATTACTCGCGTACAGACACCTTCATCGATTAGCTTTAGTTCTGATTGTGTTGTGGGCAATAATGCCAGTCTCGATACCCCAGTGACCACGCTTTCAGGCCAGGCCAGCTCAACGTTCCAAAACACTAGCTGTAGTGGTAACAGTCAGCGTAACGACCAAATAGTAGCAACCACTCAATCAGGCAACCTAACGCTAACCGCAAGCCTTCCCTTCACGCTAGAAAGCCAAGCCTTGGCAAGTCTTAGCTTTGAATCGGCTGAACCTAAGGTTATCCGCATCAAAGGTGCTGGTGGTACAGGTAGTACTGAATCTTCATTGGTGACCTTTAAGGTCACTGGATCTGATGGACAACCCATAGCCCAGCAGGAGGTATCATTCTCTCTCGATACTTTAGTGGGGGGCTTAAGCTTCTCTAATGGCCTAGCGACAGATAGCAGCTTTACCAACTCAGTAGGTGTTGCCAGCGTTCGAGTAGAATCCGGTACTGTGCCAACCCCAGTACGCGTACTAGCCTCTGCAACCGATACCGATTCAGGTAAAGTGATCACTAGCCAGTCAGAACAGTTAACGGTCAACACTGGCCTGCCTCAGCAACTTGGTTTTAGTTTATCAACTTCAACCCTGAACCCAGAAGCAGGCAATGTTAATGGAATCACTGAGACCATTACCGCATATGCTTCAGATAGCTTTGGTAACCCTGCGCCCGACGACACTACCATCAATTTCACCGCGGAAGGTGGACAAATTGAAGCAAGTTGCCCGACTGTAAATGGGTCCTGTAGCGTCACTTGGACATCTGCAGATCCTCGCGTACCTGATCATAGAATCACTGTAATGGCCTATGCACTTGGCCATGAGACCTTCTTCGATACCAATGGTAATAATATTTTCGATAGCGAAGACGGAGCGGCAGTCGACGCCTGTTTAGCTGGAGATATTCTTGTTGCCTGTAGCGGTAACGGCATGGATACCGAAATATACGGGCCTAATGGCTTTAGTGACCTACCGGATGCCTTTCGAGATGACAATGAAAATGGCATCTATGATGAAGGGGAAAAGTTCTTCAGCACCATAGCTAGCACCGAGCACGGTGACCGAGACACGCTCTTTAACGGTCCTCAGTGTGAAGGAAGCTTATGTGGAACAGGGCAGAGCAATAAAACTTATATCCGTAAAGCTTTGATAATGACCATGTCAGGTTCAAACTCTCGTTTTACTGTTCTACAAGATAATCAAGAAATTTATAGCTCAGAAAATGGTTTAGGGACTGGAATTCCAATTCCTGCTGATGGAAGCTCAACGTTTATTGTTCGCTTCTATGATAGTGCAAATCAAATAATGCCAGCAGGCAGCACTGTAGCCATTTCAGCAACAGATGGTAATTTGGCCTTTGATGGATATAGCGTCCCTAATGCTAACTCCCACGGAGGCACAGGTACTAGTTTTGGCTTGTCCCATGGAGGAACAGCTGCAATAAGCCAAGTGTCTATCAGCTTAACGACACCGAGTGGCGTCATTACAACATTACTCCTAGGTGTACCACTCAGTTAGTAAGAGATAAAATATTAGTTAACAATCAAAAGCCCATTTAGCTCCACGTTAAATGGGCTTTGTTATACTTTCAGGCTATGTGAACCAAGCGAAACTAGCGATATACTCTACCCGCTGAATGTTAGACAAGGCTGTCTACACTTAAACCGCATCTAAAGGAATTTTCAATGCGTATTAAAACCCTAACAACCACCCTTATTCTTACTGCTTTTTTAACCGCGTGTGCGGCTAAGCCTCCTATCATTGCCCAAGAAAAAACCGTTACTGTATCTGGCCAAACGCTAAAGTTTGGTGGTAAATTCGATGTGGAGAAAAAGAAGCTAGAGCTAACCGTCAATGGCGATGCATTGATGAAAGGAAAATTCCCTCCATACACGCCAACACAGAACTTTAAAGCCAATTATAAAGAGCTAAAAATAGCGAGTAGCTGCTACTTCGGCTCAGTGCTAGGTGATCAAGGTGGAGCCTTTGGGGTGATTGCTGGGGCAATTCAAGCCAGTAAATCTAGCTCAGGTGATAAGTGCGAACTGTTTGTCGATGGTGAGAGCGTAGAAACACTCTACTTTTAATCTCGGCTATTCCATCTAAATCTAGCCTAAGAAAAGCCCGCTAACGGCAAAGTTAGCGGCTTAATAAACAAGATGCAGCAGTCTAACGTTCAGCCGTTAT
This sequence comes from Shewanella eurypsychrophilus, assembly GCF_007004545.3. Classification (NCBI taxonomy): domain Bacteria; kingdom Pseudomonadati; phylum Pseudomonadota; class Gammaproteobacteria; order Alteromonadales; family Shewanellaceae; genus Shewanella; species Shewanella eurypsychrophilus. Next base: position 5,260,886 of record NZ_CP045503.2, read on the forward strand.
TCAATTCTTACTCAACTCATTTTCAACTCTTATTCAACCACCACACAGCTCTTTATGCATCTCTTACGCAAGCCTTACGCAACTCATATACAAGTCACTCTAATAAGGTATTGCTAAGTCAGCACTAGGGCATCACTAGCTTTGGCTTGCAGAACTCTGCTGTAATCTCTTAGATACACCGTAGACAGCCAGTAAACTAAATACGCCAAACAAACCCCATAGCTGTAACCACTTAGGTAAAACACTCGACCAAGCAGCGCCCATCTGATTAAGCTCTATCATGCCCATGATGGCAGGCACTGCAGGGATCAGCTGAGATACCCAGATTAATGGCTCTGGGATCAGCGCTAGAGGCCAAACAAATCCCGATACAAACATGATCGGCATCGATACTAGCAACAACACTTGCGTTGGCAGGTCTCGCCTAATAAACAAGGTACTCATTGCGATACCTGCGGCGCTGGTTGCCAGTAAAAATGGCAACATCCATAGCGCAACTAAGCCTAGGCTGGCTTGCACGCTAACCTGATACCAATAAAAGCAAAATCCCACATAAAAACTACTAAAGAACAGGTAGATCAGCATAAATGCCGAAATGCGCCCACAAACAATCTTCAATGGAGAGATATTTTGCCAATAGCCCTTTCTGCGCCACTGACCGGCACCTAAAATCCCAGTGCCTATCAATAAGGTTTGATGCAATATCAGCAAGAAAAGTCCAGGCACCACATAAGGCGTATAGCCAAGACTTGGGTTAAATGCGGGTATACTGTTTATCTTCACCGCATTAAGGCTCAGTGCGGCCTTTTTCGGGGCCTCTCCTTTGGCAAGCATACCAATCAACTGTACTTGTTTACCCGCATCCATTCCCGCCGACACTAAGCCTTCGGCTACTGCCGAATAGATAAGAAAATAGCTGGCATCACCGCCGTAGCTCAGGGTGACCCCTTTGCCCAATAACAGATCTCGCCTAAAGCCTTCAGGGATCACTAACAGCCCATGAGCACGACCCGACTCGATCCAGCTTTGCGCCTGAGTAATACTGGTAACCTGACCTATCACATCGATCTTGGCGCTGGCGTCGGCGTGGCGGATCAAGCGGCGACTCAGTGAAGAATGATCCAGATCGACCACCACCAACTGTTGCTCGGTAGGCACTTGATGCAGATAAGGCAAAGGATATAAAACCGAATAAAACAGCACGCCACCAAACAGGGTCACAGCAATGGCTTTATCAGCGACAATCGCTTTTAACTCAGTCAGTATCAACTGCCAAAACGTCATTTCAGTCGTCCTGCTCATGAACGCTCCTCATTACTTGTCGAGGCAAGCTCAAAGCGCCGAGCGAGTAATATAAGCAGAGGTATGATAAGCAAAAATCCCCAATAGCTAGTCAATTGGCCGGCAACCGTCTCCCAGCCAGAACCATAACTGATCACACTGACATGAGAGTCTATATAGTGACTCGATGGCATGATCAATCGCCACCATTGGGCGAGCATGGGCATTTCATGCACCGGAAATGTGATCCCCATAAACGCAAATGCGGGTGCAAACAATGCTGTTCCGAAACTAACCATTCGCGCACTATCGCGCATAATAAAAAACACTAATA